>CAMFRJ010000056.1 GCA_945981915.1 uncultured Erysipelotrichaceae bacterium | reverse complement strand
AGATCTACACACTGCATATCGTCGGCAGCGTCAATGTGTATAAGAGACAGATATGTTATACTTTAACAAAGAGGGATGAAATATGAATTATGCTGAAATAAAAAATTGTGATATTGCTAATGGATTAGGAGTAAGAGTATCTTTGTTTGTTTCTGGATGTACACATCATTGCAAAAACTGTTTTAATGAAGTGACATGGGATTTTTATTATGGGAAAGTGTTTGATGAAAAGGTAGAAGAACAAATTTTAGAATATTTAAAACCAAATCATATTACTGGATTGACATTATTGGGAGGAGAACCAATGGAGCCATCCAATCAAAGAGCGTTATTACCTTTTATCAAAAAAGTAAAAGAAACATATCCAAATAAAGATATCTGGATGTATAGTGGATATGTTTTTGATAAAGAGTTATTACAGGAAAGTCGTGCCAGATGTGAAGTGACAGATGAGCTATTAAGTTATATAGATGTTCTAGTAGATGGACGTTTTGTTGAAGAGTTAAAAGATTTAAGTTTAAAATTTAGAGGTTCATCTAATCAAAGAATCATAGATGTACAAGAAAGCTTGAAAACAAATCAGGTCGTTTTGTATAAAGATTTAAATATAAATAGGGAGTTTATCAAACAATGAAATTGATCTATAAAAGCGAATATGATGGCAATCCTGATCATTTGCCTACAAATGGAATTAAAGAAGGTAGTGTTAAATTTAAAGAAATTGATGATATAACTAAAGCAGGACTTTTGTTCAATGTGATTGCAGCAATCATTATGATTATATTGATTATAATATTGATGATTCGATATAGCTTTTTAACAATTATCGATTCTCCAGCGTTCATGATCGGAGCTATTGGCTCACTTGTTGTTTTATTTCCTCATGAACTTTTACATGCACTTTGTTTTAAAGAAGAAGTATATTTATATACAGCTTGGAAAAAAGGAATGTTATTTGTTTTGGGGCTAGAACCAATGACTAAAAAAAGATTTATTTTCATGTCACTTTTACCTAATTTGGTTTTTGGTTTTATTCCTTATTTTCTAGCTTTAACAATTCCACAATTATCATTTTTGGGTGTCTTTGGGGCATTATGCATTGGTATGGGAGCCGGTGATTATTATAATGTTTTTAATGCATTGACCCAAATGCCAAAGGGGTCATATGCATATATGCATAAAATGAATACATATTGGTATGTTGATGAAAAATAATTAGACTATATAAATCATAAAAAGTGTGTTATAATGGGGTCTATATAGAGGGAGATTTTATGATAGGATTTTACAATTATACTGTTATACTTACATATTTATCATTGGCATTTGCGATGGTAGGGATTCATCTATCTTTTAACGGCTTATATCAATGGGCGTTTATTTGTCTTATCATGTGTGGGATTTGTGACACATTTGATGGTATGGTTGCAAGAAGTAAAAAGGATAGAACAGAAGAGGAAAAGAAGTTTGGGATACAGATTGACTCTTTATGTGATTTGATTTCTTTTGGTGTTTTCCCTGCAATTTTAGGTTATAATGTCGGATTATCATCTGTTGGTTGGCTGGCGATTGAAATTTGTTATGTGCTTGCAGCTGTCATCAGATTAGCTTATTTTAATGTAACAGAAGAAACAAGACAAGCACAAACAACTGAAAAAAGAAAGTATTATCAAGGATTGCCAGTAACGACATCTGCATTTATTTTACCGTTTGCTTTTTCACTTCGATATGTTATCTTTGGTTTGGATTATTTATATGGAACTTTAATGTTAATTACAGGAATTCTCTTTGTTGTTGATTTTAAGGTGCCAAAATTAAAAGGGAAAGGATTAATTTTACTAGGAATACTGGTATTGGTTGAACTAGTACAAATATTGTGTTTTTAATGATTAAAGATAGACAAGGTAATGAAATAAAAGGATTAGAAAGTCAGGATAACTTGTTAAAGAAACTTTATGGCACATCTGCAGGTAGATGTGCTTTAAAAATCTTAGTTTCTCCATTTATAAGTGATTTGGGTGGACTTTACATGTCTTCACCTTTTTCTAAAATGAATATCAAATCATTTATAAAGAATAATCATATTGATATGAGCCAATATGAAAATAAAAAATATAAAAGTTATAATGATTTCTTTACGAGACGAATTAAAGATGGCAAACGACCTTTTGATAAAGATGTTCATATATTAATGTCACCAGCTGACAGTAAATTAACATACTATCATTTGACAGATGAAACGATATTGGAAATCAAAGATACAAAATACAAATTAAAAGATTTATTAGAAGACGAGCAACTGGCAAAAGAATATATCAATGGAACTTGCTTAATATTTAGGTTAGCTGTTGATGATTATCATCGATATAGTTATATAGATGATGGGAAAATTTTAAAAAAGAAACATATTCAAGGTGTTTTACATACAGTAAATCCTATTGCTTATGATTATTATCCTATTTATAAAACAAACAGTAGGGAATATACTGTCATTGATGCAGAAAATTTTGGAAAGATCATACAAATGGAAGTAGGAGCTATGATGGTTGGAAAAATTGTTAATTATGATCACCAAGTTGCTTGTAGAGGTAGAGAAAAAGGTTATTTTGAATTTGGTGGTTCAACAATTGTTTTATTTTTTAAAGAAGGAACAGTTGAAATTGATCAAGATATAGTAGATAATTCTAAACAGGATATTGAAACAAGAGTTTTATTGGGACAAACAATAGGACATAAGTTAGGAGTGTAAGAAATGTCTAAGATTATTGCAATCACAAATCAAAAGGGTGGCGTAGGAAAAACAACAACAAGTGTTAATCTCGCTGCTGCTCTTGCAAAAATGAATTATAAAGTTTTATTGGTAGATATTGATCCCCAAGCGAATGCAACACAAGGAATAGGAATTGATAGAGATTATGTTGAGTTATCGACGTATCATGTCTTAACAGAGAATGTAGGACTAGATAAAGTTATCTTACATTCTTATATTGATAATCTTGATGTTGTTCCAGGAGAAATTGATTTAGCAGGTGTTGATTTAGAGTTAGCGAATGTGAAAAAAGGAAGAGAAACAAGACTAAGAGATGCTTTAAGTAAAGTGAAAGATCAATATGATTTTATATTTATTGATTGTCCTCCAGCACTTGGACTTTTAAATACAAATGCTTTAACATCGTGTGATTCTGTTTTGATACCGGTACAATGTGAATATTATGCTTTGGAAGGATTAACTCAATTATTAAATACGATTAAGCTTACACAAAGTCATTTTAATAGAAAATTATCTATTGAAGGACTATTGTTGACAATGCTTGATCAAAGAACAAATTTAGGTCTTGAAGTTTCACAGGAAGTCAGAAAATATTTTGGTGAAAAAGTATATAAAACTGTTATTCCTAGAAATATCAAATTATCAGAAGCTCCGAGTGCAGGAGTCAGTATATTTGATTATGATAAAAACTCTATTGGTGCGATGGCATATCTGGAATTGGCTAAGGAAGTGTTAAAGAAAAATGGCTGAAAAGAAAAAGAAACTGAATAAGGGATTAGATGCAATTTTTGGAGGAGATATCACATCATTAATAGATGATATTGAAAACAATACGCCCGCATCTAGTCAAGAAAAAATATTGTTAGATGATATTAGGCCAAATCCATATCAACCAAGAAAAGTGTTTAATGAAGATTCGTTAAATGAACTTGCTTCATCTATTAAGGAACATGGTATTTTTCAACCAGTTATTTTAAAAAAATCAATTCAAGGATATGAAATTGTAGCTGGTGAAAGAAGATGTAGAGCGGCTAAAATGGTAGGATTAACAGAAGTCCCTGCTATTATTGTTGATTTTACAGATCAACAAATGATGGAAATTGCTTTGTTGGAAAATATTCAAAGAGAAGATCTCAATGCGATTGAAGAAGCGCAAGCTTATGAAACAATGATGGATAAACTACAGCTTAATCAATCACAGCTTGCCAAAAGAATTGGGAAATCAAGAACTTATATTACCAATACGTTAAGATTGTTGACGTTGCCAGAAAAAATACAAAATTATGTCCTATCTGGTGAGTTAACAATGGGGCATGCAAGGGCATTGATTACTTTAAATAAAGAAAAAGCAATTGAAATTGCTCAAAGAGTCATTAGTGAAAACTTATCAGTAAGAGATGTAGAAAATATTGTTAAAGGGTTGGAATTACAGCAGGCAAGAAAAAATAAACCAAAAGTTGAAAAATCAAAAGAATTAACATATGTAGAAGGATTGCTTAGAAAAAAATATCGTACAAAAATTAAGGTAGACGACAAAGCAATTACAATCAAATATACCGATACACAAGATCTCAACAGACTTCTTGAACTTATGGGAGTCATTGAAGAAAGTTAAAAAGAAGTGAAAACTTCTTTTTTTAGTAGGGAGGGTATGATGGAATATTTAGATATTGTCGATGAAAAAGGAAATCCGATAGGTAGAATAATAGAAAGAAAAGAAGCACATGAAAAAGGTATAAGACATCGTACGAGTCAGATATGGATTTTAAGAAAAATCGATCAACATATTGAGGTCCTTATCCAAAAAAGAAGTGCACAAAAAGATTCTTATCCGCTTTATTATGATATTTCAAGTGCTGGACATGTTTTAGCTGGAACAAGCTATGAAGAATGTGCAATACGTGAACTTTACGAGGAATTGGGAATTGTTGTACAAGAAAATCAATTACATTTTATAGGGATGATATCTAGCGATACCAAGAATATCTTTCATCATAAGTTATTTCATAATGTCCAGGTTTCACGGGTATATGTTCTATGGTATGATGGCGATTTTATCTTACAAAAAGAAGAAATAAGTGAAGTGAAATGGGTCGAATTTTATAAATGTATGGATGATGTAGAAAATAATAAATTTTTAAATTGTATTAAAATGTCACAATTAAAGATGATTGAAAAATATTTAGAGGAGGAAAAATGTAATGATTAAAGGGATACATCATATTTCATTAAAGTGTATCAATGATGAAGAATATGAAAAAACTGTTCATTTTTATAAAGATATTTTAGGTTTGAAGGTTAAGAGAATTTGGAACGATAAAGATGCAATCATGTTAGATAGTGGGAATGGATATATAGAAATTATGAATCATGCTTCTTGTTCATTACCACAAGGAACAATTCGTCATTTAGCATTTTCAGTAGAAGATGTTGATCAATATATTGCATTAATGAAAAAAGAAGGTTATCAGATTACCATGGAACCTAAAGATGTTGTTTTAGATGAATTGAAAGCAAGAGTAGGATTTTGTTTAGGACCAGTAGGAGAAGAAATAGAGTTTTTTCAAGAAAAAGAATAATAGTGTATATTTGTGTTGTATTTCAAAATATTGATGTTTCAAATAATGAAAAAACAAACAAAGTATTATAAAATAAAGATATAAATAAAGAGAAGATAAAAACAAAGGAGAAAAACAATGACAAAACAATTTCCAGAAGGTTTTCTATGGGGTGGTGCAGTTGCTGCTAATCAATATGAAGGAGGCTGGAACGAAGGTGGGAAAGGAATCTCAGTTTCAGACTGTGCTAGACATCATTTAGATGTTGATGTGCAAGATTATGCAAAACAAAACGGAATCACAACAGAAGAAATTTTAGAAGCATTAAAGAGTGATGACACAAGTTTATATCCAAAAAGACATGGAGCTGATGGATATCACCATTGGAAAGAAGATATTCATTTACTAGCTGAAATGGGATATAAAGTTTTTAGATTTTCTATTGCATGGACAAGAATCTTTCCTAATGGTGATGATAAGGAACCAAATGAAGAAGGGTTAAAATATTATGAAGATATTATTGATGAATGTTTAAAATATCATATTGAACCTTTGATCACAATGTCACATTATGAACCACCAATCAATTTAGTTTTAAATTATAATGGATGGTATGATCGATGTGTCATTGATATGTTTGTTAGATTCGTAGATGTTATTACTGACAGATATAGTCAAAAAGTGAAATACTGGTTAACTTTCAACGAAGTCGATTCAATGATTAGACATCCTTACACAACAGGTGGTTTGGTAAAAGATCGATTTGAAGGAAAAAATTTCGATGAAGTTGTTTTTCAAGCTATGCATCATCAATTTGTTGCTAGTGCTTTAGCAACAAAAATAGCTCATGAAAAAAATCCTGATTGTAAAGTAGGGTGTATGCTTACAAAATTAACTTATTATCCATATACTTGTAAACCAGAAGATGTCTTACAGGCGCAACAAGATATGAGAAGTACTTATTGTTATAGCGATACCCAAGTTTTTGGAGAATATCCAGCTTATTTATTGGCTAAGTTTAAAAACGAAGGAATCAATATTCAAATGGAACCTGATGATTTAGATATCATGAAAAAATATCCTGTGGATTTTGTTTCATTTAGTTATTATTCATCAAGCTGCGTTGCAAAAAATGATGAAGGTTTAAAGAAAACAGCAGCTAATACAATGACTGCAATAAAAAATCCACATATTCCTTCAAGTGATTGGGGATGGCAAATCGATCCAATAGGACTTAGAGTTTCTTTGGTTGATTTATATGATCGTTATAGAAAACCTTTATTTATTGTAGAAAATGGATTGGGTGCAAAAGATGAATTGATTAATGGTACAGTTGATGATCAATATCGTATTGATTATTTTGATGCTCATTTTAGGGAAATGTATAATGCTATTTATGAAGATGGTGTAGAATTAATGGGATACACATCTTGGGGATGTATTGATATTGTTTCAGAAAGTACAAAACAAATGTCTAAACGTTATGGATTTATTTATGTAGACGCTGATGATTTAGGAAATGGAACATATAACAGATATAAGAAGAAATCATTTGATTGGTATAAACATGTGATTGAAACAAATGGTGCTTGCTTATTTGAAGAAGAATAATAAAAAAGGACTTCATAGCTTTGGCTAATGGAGTCTTTTTTATGAAAAAAATACATAGATTTTTTTATTGTTCAGTGTTAAAATATACATTCAAATGAATAATATAGAAAAATAATGCTCAAATATTTGAATTCATGTATAATGTCTGTCTCTTATACACAT
>CAMFRJ010000055.1 GCA_945981915.1 uncultured Erysipelotrichaceae bacterium | reverse complement strand
ACCTCCTCACATATCTATATGCCAAAATATTTGTTTTTTCTTTTAAAAATAAAAAAACTGTTGATTATTTTGAATCAACAGTCAATTTTATTTTTCAAGAACCAATTGTTTAAATACTCTTCCTCTTTCTTCATACCCACTAAATTCATCAAAAGAACTTGTTGATGGAGAAAGTAAGATTACATCTCCTGGTTTAGCAATCTCAAAAGCATAATCAACAGCAGCCTTGAGATCCTTCACTTCAACACTATCAGGATGTTTCATATCTTCTTTAAATCGATGTCCAGCAGCTCCAAAAGTAATTAAATGTGAAATAGATGGATTATAAGTTGCCATTTCTGTCAAATCAAGCCCTTTATCAAAACCACCCATCAATAAGATCACCGGTTGTTCAAAAGCTTTCAATGCAATGATTGATGCATCCGTATTTGTTGCTTTTGAATCATTGTAGACCTTAACACCATTGTATTCTCTCACAAATTCAATACGATGTTCAACACCTTTAAATGAAGCGACAACATCATGAATCACCTGATGAGATACACCTGCTAATTTACAGATTGTACTCGCTAACATAATGTTTTGAACATTATGTTTACCTACAATTTTGATTTCATCTAAATCAAGTAATCGTTCATCACCATAATAAATCGCTTGATCTTTGATCATACAAGTCGCTTGTTTATCCAAAGATTGTGTCACTCTTTGACAAGGAACAGGATATTGACTGAGATATTGTGATAATGTTTCATCATCAATATTTTCTACAAAATATCCATCTCGTTCCATGTTTTCATAAATTCTCATCTTAGAAGCATAATACTCATCTAAAGAAGCCATATAATCTAGATGATCAGGTGTCAAATTAATAATTGTTGCAATTTCAGGTTTAAATTTTTCAATATCTAATAATTGGAAATTAGACATTTCAATCACAATATAATGATCCTCTTGTTCTAATAGATTATTTTCTAAAACAACATCACATAATGGTTTTCCGATATTACCTGCAAAATGAACATGTTCATATTGTGCTTTTAAAATATCATAAATCAATGTGACTGTTGTTGTTTTCCCATTTGTTCCTGTAACAGCAATATAATGTTGTTTTTTCGCACACTGATAAGCCAATTCTATTTCGGTATAAACAGGAATTCCTCTTTCCTTTAATCTTAAGATAAAAGGTTTATGATAATTGATTCCTGGATTCTTCACTACAAAATCAAAATCTCTTTCAAAAAGTTCATCA
This sequence comes from uncultured Erysipelotrichaceae bacterium, assembly GCA_945981915.1. GTDB lineage: Bacteria > Bacillota_I > Bacilli_A > Erysipelotrichales > Coprobacillaceae > Faecalibacillus. The sequence goes on along the minus strand of CAMFRJ010000055.1, from coordinate 5,852 downwards.
GGATGACCACCAGCAACAATTTCAATACCAGCATCTAAATAGTCCTGATATCCATCAATCTTCTCTAATTCTTTTCCTTCATTGATCGTAATTGTCGCATTTAATTTTTGTAATAAGGATACAGCTGCCTTACCACTTCTGGCAAGACCAATGACCAATACTTTTTTTCCAGTTAACATTTTATAACACTCCTAAAACAATGGCGATAATACCACAAATGAATCCAACAAACCAGAAAGAAATAACAACCTGTTGTTCACTCCATCCCAACATTTCAAAATGATGATGGATAGGAGCCATCTTAAAGACTCTCTTTCCTCTTGTTTTAAAAGAAACAACTTGAATAATAACAGAAAGTGTTTCCATCAAGAAAACGCCACCAACAATAATCAACAATAATTCCTGTTTTGTGAGAATCGCCAAGATTGCTAAAAACCCACCTAAACCAAGTGATCCAACATCACCCATAAAGATACGTGCAGGATGATAGTTAAAATACATAAATCCTAACAACGCTCCAATCATAGCCGTTGCATAAGAAGCAACCACATAATCTTTCATCATGATTGCAAAGATGACATAAGGAGCGATAGCTACCATCGAAAGCCCTGTTGCGAGTCCATCTAATCCATCAGATAAATTAACCCCATTACTTTCACCAGTAAACATAATAAAGACAAGCACAGCATAAAGCCATCCCAGATCGACTTGAACCTTCACTAATGGAATTGTAATCACTGTTGTAAATCCAGGTATGTGATTCATCAAAAAGTAATAACAGATGATAGCTAAAACAGCTTGCATCAAAAACTTTTGCCAAGCTTTTAAACCTTCATTGTGATGTTTCAAGACAATGAGTGCATCATCAATCAATCCAATAAGACTATAACCAACCAATACAATAGTAATTAAAATTAAACTTGGATTCATCAATCCACTAAAATTAGCAACAAAAGCACTCACCACTGTTGCGACAACAAAGACAACACCACCCATTGTTGGTGTTCCCCCTTTTTTCTTATGTGATTCTAATCCTTCTTCTCTTTCTACCTGCCCAAATTTCATCTTATGTAAAAATGGAATCACTCTTGGCATGGCAATTAAAACAATAAGTAACCCTAAAGCAAAAGCTAATACCAGTTTAATAAAGTTTCCCATACTTATTCCCCTTTATCTTTTCTTTCGTATACACTATATCATAATTTGTATCTATCTTCAAATAGACAACAAAAAAACATAAAAGAGCCATTTTGGCTCTTTCTCTATTATACGATTTCTCCTATGTTTAATGATACGACTTCCTTCTTGATAGCATCGCTTGCGGCAACTTCATCTGGTCCTTCAACCATAATTGATACAATTGCTTTTGAAGGAATTCCTAAAGATAAGACACCCATCATTGATTTCATGTTAACAGTCTTATCTTCATAATGTAAATTCACTTGGCAATTAAAGACCTTAATTGCTTTGACTAATTCTGTTGCTGGAGTTGCGTATAATCCTACCGGATCGGTAATATGAACCTTTATTTCTTTTGCCATACAATCGCCTTCCTTCTATCTCTATTATAGCACTAAATATTGAAAAATAATGAATATATGTTATCTTTTTTCAATAATTACAACATAAGGTGCATTATTTTTATTCATCATCTCAAACTTGGCTACATTGTATAACTTATGATCCAAATTAAGAAAATATGTCTGTAAAAAAGAACTTTCTTTCCCCTGATCATGACCTATATACACAACAACATATAAACATCCTTTTTTTGATAAATAAGTCAATGCTTTGTCAATAGCTCTTAAAGTGACCTCATAATTTGTCGTCATTTGATGATCTCCACCAGGTAAATATCCCAAATTAAAAATTCCTACATCAAAGCTTTGAACATCTTCATCAAACAAATCATGACTTTTTAAAAATAAAGTCACATTTCCTCTTCCTTTGATCAATGTCTTTGTATGATCTAAAGCGACCTGTTGAATATCATAACTATAAACACAATTACAATAGTCACTTAAAAACAACGTATCATGACCATTACCCATTGTAAAATCAATACCATTTTGATAACGTTTTTCTTTAATACGACGATGAACAAACTCAATCATACTTTCCATCACGATATCCTCCATTTTTCTTTATAAAAACCATAACTCATTCCAATTATATCTGCCAAAAACCAACCAATCGGAATCGACCACCAAATGATCGTCACTCCTAAATGATAAGCCAAGCTATAAGATAAGAGCACCCTTGTTCCAAGCGATGCAATCGTCAAAATAACAGACATTCCTGGTTGACCAATACCACGATAATAACCATACAATAAAAATAGCCAACCAATTCCTATATAACAAGCTCCTTCAATTCGTAAATATTGTACACCTTGATCAATAATTGCTCTTTCACTTTGATCAATAAAAATACTCATCAGCTGATCTGATTGAAAATAAACAATCACTGAAATCAACAAACAAAAAAGAGATGATATAATAAATGCTTTTTTTAATCCCTGTTGAATTCTCTCTTTTTTCATTGCCCCTTGATTTTGAGCAATGAAAGTAGAAAAGGCATTTCCAAAATCTTGAACAGGCATATAAGCAAACGAATCAATTTTGACTGCCACCGTAAAAGCAGACATCGTGACAACACCAAAACTATTCACAAGTCCCTGAATCATTAAGATTCCAAAATTCATAATTGATTGTTGTAAACAAGTCAATAAAGAAAATGATTGAATTTTCTTAAAAATATCTTGATCAAAAACAAAATGTTGTTTTTGAGGTAAAAGACTTTTCTCTTTATGATAAACATAATAAGTCAATAAAACAGCAGCTATCCCTTGTGCCATCACTGTTGCTAAGGCTGCTCCATCAGTATTCATATGAAAAGAAGTGATCAAAACAATATCTAAAACAATATTGATGATAGCGGATATTGCTAAAAAATATAAAGGTGTTCGTGAATCTCCTAAAGCTCTTAATAAAGATGATAAATAATTAAATAAAAAAGTAAAAATAATTCCGACAAAAACAATGATCAAATATTGATAGGTCTGTTGATAAACAGCCATCGGAATATTGAGAAAATGTAAGATAGGATCAATGAAGCACAAACACATGATTTCAATGATGATTGATAAGATACCTATCGAAACAAACGAAACAAAGAAAGAAATTTTCATCTTATCAATTTCACCAGCACCATAAAGCATCGAAAATAAAACACCACTTCCCATACATAATCCTAAAATAATCGATGTTAAAAATGTCATCAATGTAAAAGAAGACCCAACAGCTGCTAAAGCCTGTGATCCTAAATATTGTCCGACAATGAAAGTATCAATAATGTTATAAAGCTGTTGTAAGAGATTACCAATAATTAATGGTATTGAAAATAAAATTAAAGATTTCGTAATATTTCCCTGTATCAGATCTTTATCCATATTGTTCTCCCTTCTTCAATCACTGATTGATGATTTTCCATTGATCAATCAGTTTTTCTAAACTATAGGAAGCATTAGCTGGTGATGATGAAGGCAAACAATCACAAGGAATCTCAAAATGAAAATATTTCTGGTAATATTGATGTGATAATTTCCCATTTGTATAAATATGCTCAATTTGAGCACTTTCTAGAATCCTATGAAGATCATTGACTGTCACCTGACGAATCGAGGCATCACTTGATCCTTGTATCTCACAACTGGCAATCACATCCCATAAAGCAATATGATGCTTATGCAAGAAGCTTTTCTTTTGTTCAATCGTTTGTGGGACTTCATCATGAAAAACGGCTCCTAAGATCTTCCAAAAGCGATTTTGTGGATGATGATAGAAAAACTGTGCTTCTCTTGATTTTACTGATGGAAAAGAACCCAATATCAATATTGTTGATTCATCATCATAAATTGGTTCAATTGGATGATATTGCATTACCTTTTGCCAACATGATCAATCACTTGATCAAGCCTTTCTAAAACCATGTATGTTTTATCTAAAGTATCTTTGGTATGTTTGACAAGATCAGGAATACAAATCACAGGAATATGAGCAGCATAAGACGCTAATATCCCATTCTTACTATCTTCTAAAACAACTGCTTCCTCATTGTTCACTTGTAAAAGTGACAAAGCCTTTAAAAAGATATCAGGTGCAGGTTTGCCCTGAACGATCATATCTCCTCCAATAATACAATCAAAATAATGATCAACATGAATATCTTTTAAATTTGTTAAAACCTGTTGACTTACCGTAGAAGAAGCAACAGCCATTTTGATCCCTTGTTCCTTTAAATAATCTAATAATTCATACAATCCAGGTTTCACCTCAATATCATGAATAGCATAATACTCTTTTCTTAAGCGACTGGCTTCTTCTCTAATCTTTTCAATGGGATAATTGGGCCCAAAAACATCAAAGTAATATTCTTTTGCACTTTGATGATTACGCCCAATCAAATCAAACAACATCTCTTGTGTCACCGTATAACCAAACTTCTGATTGGCTTTGACACAAATCATATTGCCAACTGGTTCCGTATCAACCATCAATCCATCCATATCAAAGATAACAGCTTTTACTTTTAACATCTTCTTTTCTCCTTTTCTTATTCATGATGAGGAATTCTAAAAAACATCGTTAACATTAATGCCAATGTCACTCCAGCAAATAAAAACCAATAAAACGCTGACATAGACATATGATCAATGATCCTTCCACCAATTAATTGAAAGACCATAGCTCCTAAACCTTTCCCTAACATCGCTTGAATTCCATAAGCTGTAGAAACATATTCTTCTTTAACAAGAATCATCACTAATCTCACCGTGATCATCGTCAATAAAACTGTAGAAAATCCTTTAAAGATAAAAACATAAATAATCAAATCGACACTTGGTAATGTCGCATACCAAGCAAAATTGATCATCGCCATCACGATCGCAAAAATCATGATATTTCTAAAAGATACTTTTTTAATAATATAATCTGTTGCTAGGATCACCGGAATCTCAAATAATGTTGCCCATAATTGATATGTTCCTACCTGTGAGGCAGTTCCCCCTAAAGAACGAATAAATAGTGAAAGATAGTTAAAATTGGTTGAACAAGCACCCCAGTAAAATAAAGAAATCAATAAAAAGATCATAAAAGGACGATTATGAAGCAACTCTTTCATCACAACTTTTGTTGATAATTGATCAACTTCTTTTGTTGTACTTTCAATATGGGGATCAGAGACCATATAAATACAAACGATCATCAATAAAGCTCCTAATATTCCTGCCATAAAATTAGAAAATGGTGAGATATATTGATATAAAAGTCCACTGATTTGTGCCATGATCGCATAACCAATAGAACCCCATAATCTGATTTTTCCAAATTGATACGGTGAAGAAACACCGATGCGATCAGTCAATGGTGTGACTGCATTCATAAATGAAATTGCTATTCCAGATGTGAGTAATAAAATCCAAAAATGACGACTTATCGCAAAAATAAACATACAAATGATGGTAGCGACCATCAATAAAATAGACACTTTCTTAGGTGAACGCCACTGATCAGCCAAATATCCAAAGAAAGGTTGTGTGATAATAGATAACAAAGGTGCAAAAGACACAATATAAGCAATCTCACTGGCAGACATGCCAATATCTTGACAATACATTGATAATATAACTGTAAAAGCACCATAACCTAAATAAAAAAAACAAGAAATTCCTGCATGAAATAGATAATGATCGCGTAATTTCCCCATACATTTCTCCTCCCGTGCTTATTATAATATTATTTCCTTTCTTGTATATAATATTTTGATAAATCAACCTTTTCTTTTTGAAG
>CAMFRJ010000054.1 GCA_945981915.1 uncultured Erysipelotrichaceae bacterium | reverse complement strand
ACACACTGCATATCGTCGGCAGCGTCAGATGTGTATAAGAGACAGGAAGATTATTTGGATTATGAAAAAATAGATAAAAATATATTTCAAGATATAGTGAGGTATACAAAAGAAAAAGATGATTTGAAATACATGATAGAAGATAGAAAAAATCAAGATGGAAAAATAATTCAAAAAGAAACAAAGTATCCTCAAGTTGGTCACTATCAGATGAGTTTTACTTATAAAGGAAAACAGAAAACGATACAGATTGATGTCAAAGATACAACAAAACCAACAATTATTAGTCCTGATTCTATTGATATTCTTCAATACACAGATTTATCAACATTTGCTTTTGAACAGCTTTTTGAAGTTTTTGATTATTCGAAACTAGGTTCTTGGACAATTGATACATCAAAAGTGAATATGAATAGTGTTGGTCAATATCAATTCAAATTATCAATTTGTGATCAATATCATAATGAAGCTTCAAAAACTGTGATAATCAATGTTGTGGAGATGCCAGATGTTCATGCAGGGCAAGTTGCAGTTACCGAAATTGTTAGTGATATGCAAGGTCATAAAAAAACAGAAATTAAAAAGAAATTGATAGGGAATATTGGTCCACATGATTTTGTGTCAACAGGAGTACCGGTCATTCAAAAAAAAGGCGAAGATATGAATCATCAGATATTCACATTACCAGTCAATACCAAACATACACATCATTTTCTTGAAATCAAAAAAACAGTTCATCATGATTCTCAAACAAAAATAATTCATCATGATCCACAAACAACAACACAATTGATTACAGTTGTTGATCAAGATGCTTATGATGAACCAATTTATGAAACACAATATATATGTAATAAGTGTGGATATAGTACAAAAGATGGAGGTCAGATTACAGATCATACGTTGGATATTTGTGATAGTGGGTATCATTCAGGAAAAGTGCAAATAGGTATCCAACATCATGATGCTTTGACTCATCAAGAAGAAAAAATAATTGAGCTTATACCAGCTTATGATGAAACGATTGTTGTCAAAGAAGCTTACGATGAAACAGTTGTTGGATATCAATGTTATTGTGGAAAAAAGAAGAACAAATAATTGAAATCATTAAAAAAGGAAGAGGCATAAAGATGGAGACAATTGAAAAATGGTGGTTTATTCCATAGACAAGCGAAAGCTTGTCTTTTCTTTTATATAAAAAGCGTCAATTGAAATGTTGATGTGATTAAGATGAATAAAAAAGTCATTCAATAATTAAAAAAAGGAGGGAAAAAGATGACATTTATTAAAAAAATGATAACAACGACTTTATCTTTGTTGTTGATCATCATAACTGTAATTAATGATTTAGCGTTTGTTCATGCTTTAGAAGATGGAAATGAGACAATAACTTTAAAAGCTGATCAAAAAGAATTATATGAAGGTGAAAAGACATCTGTTCGTGTCATGTTCCAGTTATCTAAAGATACTACAATTACTCATTATCAATGGGAATGCGATAATGAAAAAGTTGTGACTTTATCACCACAAGATCATGTAGCAATTGTTGAAGCAAATGAAACAGGTAAAACAAAAATTAGTGTTGTTGTCAATTACGAAATTAAAAAATTTCAAGATACTCATACAGAAAGGAAATCTGCAAAAGCAGATGTAGAAATAACAGTAAAAAAGAAGGAATCTAATGAAAATAATACGAAAGAAACAGATAAAGAAAGTTTTGATCCTGTAACAGAAACCTATATCAAAGATCATATCGATAAGAAATATGCCAATGCTAAGAAGATGATATTAGCGAATGTTTTATATGTTGGGCAAACATTAGCAGATGGATCAAAAACAAGTCAAGATGAAACGATTGATTCATTGATGAATCGACCTGATGAAGAATGGATCAATGCATTTATGACGCAAATTGATACTGAAGTTGCACTTTATAACACGGATGATCAATCTGATTATTTTGTTGGTTATGCTGATACATTGCATAATGATAAGACAACGTATGTCAATGATTATTGCTTTGCGAATAATAATCATGCAGGTGAGGTTTTAGAAGGATGTTATTATGACAAGAATACAGGATTAGCTTATGTTCCTAAGAAATACTTTATTGAAGGTCATAAGTTTGTTATTGAAAAAGTAAAATTACAATTATTACAGATTTGTTCGAAAAATGTATCAGATATGAATAGTTCATACCAGTATGCAACTACAGAAGATGATAATCAAGTTGCTGTTAAAAAAACATCCGATCATATCTTTGATTATCATACCACAGCAAAAACAAAAAAAGGACTCAAAGAATCAGAAATGATTGTATCGGTTAATGGTATTCCTCTAGCTGATGGTGATTATTCTTATAACGATAAAACTGGTGTTGTGACAGTTCCTTATTCAACTGCAGCTGTTTCACACATTACAGTTAATGTTGAAAAGGAATCAGCTCTTTTGGCATTAGCTGATCGATTTGTTGATTTTATAGGAATCAAATCAGTTAATGCAGCACAAGTTCCTACAATTGATGGTTATGGTAATACAATCAAGATTGCAGGAGAAATAACACTTCCGCGTGACGCCTATGAAGGTGCTATCTATCAACCAACATTAACAACACATTATAATGATGATGGTTCTTATAAAGGAAGTTCATATTATCGTTCTTATGGCTTTTCTAATAATGGTCAAGGTGGAAAAGATTTGTATGATTGGATATACAATGGTGGTGAAGTTAATACTTTCAATACAACATCAACAGTCGGATCTGGTAATGCATTAGTTCCAATTAATAATACGGAAGATATATTCCATGCAATTAATTTAAATGATTTGACACAATATGGGTATGTTAATACTTCTACTACTAATGGATGGGCTGTTTTAAGATGTGTTCATTATTCTAATCCACTCTATAATAATTCAAACACATCACAAAATGGACCTTGGCAAGTCTATATGAAAATTTTAAATTTAACGGATGATTATTGTATGGTTGGATTTGCGAGTCGCAAGATTAATACACAAACTGGTCTTGGCATTGTTAAATTTAAGTTGAAACCACAAACCGGAAATTTAAATATCACTAAGGTTAATTCTAATCCTGAATTGACAGCAGGAAATGATTGTTATTCATTAAAAGGAGCACAATATCAACTCAAAGATGGAAATACAGTTGTCGCTACATTAATTACTGATGAAAATGGTCAGGCTTTTGCTACAAATATTAAAGCAGGCACATATACATTGGTTGAAACAAAAGCATCAAAAGGATTTGAATTGAATACGCAACAAACCTCTGTAACCATTTATGCAGGACAAACAACGACATTAAATGGAACAGGATGCCTATTAGAAATTCCAGCTAATGATCCAATATCTATTGAAATTACAAAAGCTGATCTAGAAAATGGAGATTCTCTTCCTCAAGGAAATGCAACACTTGAAGGAGCTGAGTTTACTATCCGTTATTATAATGGGCTTGATTATGAAAAAGAATCTGATCTTCCATCACAACCTACAAGAACTTGGGTTTTAAAAACTTTGAAGCGCCCAAATGGAAAATATGTAGCAAGCTTTGCTATAGCACAGTGTTTAGTCAAAGAAAAAAGTGATCCGTTATTCATGATTGACAATACTGTTTGCTTACCTATTGGGACAATAACGATTCAAGAAACAAAAGCACCTGAAGGATATCTTTTGGAGGGAGCAATCTTATCCAACAAGGATGAAGATACATCAAAAGTTGATGATGGTGTATTTATGACGAAAATAACACAAGAAGGTCTTGGTTCGAAAGCAAATGTTGTAGCAGGGAACTATCCTGTTGTCAGTGATGTAGTCAAGAAACAGCCTGTTGAAATATATAAGACAGGAATGTATCAAGATAATCATGGTGCAGGGGTCATCAAAGGATTAAACGGTGTCGAATTTACGATCAAGTTAAAATCTGAAGTTGAAGAAAAAGGTTGGGACAGTGCTCAAACATACGATATAGTCACTACTAAAAATAATGAAGATGAAGAAGGTGGCTATGCAACGACAAAGGAATTGCCTTATGGAACATATTTGATGCGGGAAACAAAGACACCTGAAGGATATATACCTAGTGATGATATTACTTTTACTATTAAAAAAGATGGTGGAATCAAACGAATCAATGTTAACAATGATTACATTTATGATTATGTAAGAATTGTCAAGAAAGATAAAGTAACAGGAAAGAAAGTTTCTTTGAATTCTACATCTTTTAGAATCAAAGATCTCAAGACAAATGAATATGTGGCACAGCTTATTGGAAATACAAAATATTCCGTGTTTTCTACCAACAGTAAGAATCAAGTGATTGTTGATGCCTCTTACTTGTCTAAAGATGATGCATTAGGTACAGTGATCACACCATTGATGTTACCATATGGCCAATATCAAGTAGAAGAATTACAGGCACCAGATGGCTTCCTTCAATTAGAACAGCCAGTAAAATTTGTTATTGATAGTGTCAATTTAGATGATCAGGGAACCCCAATGGTAGAAGTCGTTGTAGAAAATGAACAACCAACTGCAGAAATTAATATCAATAAATCCATTGTTGCATGGGATAGAGTTGATAAAAACTTTGTTGATACTAGTGATCTGTCAGGTATTCAATTTGAACTTATCGCCAAAACGGAAGTTCAAGATGATATCGATGGTTCTGTTATCTATAAAGAAGGAGAAACAGTTGGAACATATTCATTAAAATCTGATGGAACATTATCGATTGGTAATCTTCCTATTGATAGAAGAGGAACAACTTATATTATCAAAGAAGTGAAGACACTTGATGGATTAGTACTTAACGACAAAGAATATAAATATGAATTCAAACAAAAGGATCTGACAACAAAGGTCTATAAACATACTTTTGATGTCAAGAATGATACAACAAAAGTTGAAGTTTCTAAAAGATCTGTAACAGGACAAGATGAACTGAAAGGTGCAACCTTAACTGTTAGCGAAAAAGATGGAAACATTGTTGATGAATGGGTTAGTGGTGATCAAACTCATCATATTCAAGGATTAAAGGTTGGTGAAACTTATACACTCACTGAAAAGATCACCCCTGATGGATATGTTAAAGCAACATCGATCGATTTTAAAGTTGCAAATGATGGAACAGTTCAAAAAGTAGACATGATTGATAAGATCGTGGCAATGACTAAAACTGATGTTACAGGAGAAAAAGAAGTCGAAGGTGCAACTATCGTTGTTACAGAAAAAGAAACAGAGGATGTTGTAGATACTTGGGTATCTGATAAAGATCCACATTACATCAGTGGATTAGAAGAAGGTAAGACTTATGTTCTTACAGAAACCATTGCCCCTGAAGGATATGTCAAAACAACTAAAATCGAATTTACTGTCACAAAAGAAAAAGTCAATCAAAAGATCAATATGAAGGACAAAGTTGTGACTATTTCTAAACAAGATGCAGATGGAGAGGAAGTTGAAGGTGCAAAAATCCAAATTATTGATGAAGATGGAAATATCGTTGATGAATGGATTTCAACAAATGAACCTCATAATGCATCAGGCTTAGAAGAGGGTAAGACTTACACATTACATGAAGACCTTGCTCCAAATGGTTACAATGTAGCTAATGATTTTGAATTTGAGGTTACTTATGATAAAGTTGACCAAGTAGTGGAAATGATTGATACTATTGTTAAGGTATCAAAAACTGATGAACATAATCAATTGTTAAAAGGTGCACAGTTAGAAATTATCAACACCAAAACAAAAGATATTGTCGATCAATGGACAACAGGTCAACATATCTTTGATATCAGTGATGCTATAAAAGATGAATTAAAAGCAGGAAATACTGTTAGTGGCAATGATGATTTTTCAATGTTTTATAAGATCACACCAAATAAGGAAAGTGATGATTATACTTTGATGTTACAGGGAAATGGTGAAACAAATTATTATCAAATCGACATTGATGGTTATGAAACAACACATATGGTTCAGGGGCTTGTTTCTGGAAAACAATATCTTTTAAGAGAGAAAAAAGCACCTTTAGGATACGCAACAGCTCATGAGCAATCTTTTCAAGTTAGTGAAAAGGAGAATATGACTCTGACAATGATTGATAGAACTTTAAAGGTGGCTATTCATAAGCAGGATAAAGAAACAAAAAAAGATTTAGTAGGAGCTTCTTTAAAATGTGTGGATAAAGAGACAGGAAAGGTGGTTGATGAATGGATTTCAGGAGATGAACCTTATATAATAGAAGGTTTGCAAGTCAATCACACATATATCATTCAAGAGATATCTGCACCTCAAGGTTATTTGATTGCTCATCCAATCGAATTTGTAGTCAAAGATACATTATCAATTCAACATTTTTATATGTATGATGAATTAAAGACAATCTTACAAACAGGGGATCAAACTTATTTAATAGGCTATGTTTTGGCTTTTTTGACAACATTGATAGTCATCATAGGTCATCTCTATTTTGTAAGAAAGAAGATAAATGATTAATCAAGGCGTTGAACGCCTTGATTTTTTATAAAATAATTACATGAAACTGTTTTACACATCCTTTTAAATATAATAGTATATGTTTAGGAAGTGAGTTTATGAAAGATAAGAAAATATTACGAAAGCTTTTTATCTCTACTTTTTATTTGAGTACTTTTACATTTGGTGGAGGATATGTCATTGTTTCTTTGATGAAAAAGAAATTTGTAGATGAATATCACTGGATTGATGAAAAAGAGATGTTAGATTTAGTGGCAATAGCACAATCATCACCAGGCCCCATCGCTGTTAATGGGGCTATTGTTGTTGGTTATCAACTGGCAGGGATAAAAGGCATGATTGTTTCAGTTTTTGCAACGATATTGCCGCCTTTTTTCATTATCACATTGATATCATTTTTTTATCAGATTGTTAAAGATAATATTATTATATCGTTAATGTTAGAAGGGATGCAATCAGGGGTAGGAGCTGTTATTGCTTCTGTTGTTTATGAAATGGGATTAGGAATTGTTCAAGAGAAAAGAACAATTGATATGGTGATTATGATAGGTGCTTTTTTATTGAGCTCAGTTTTTTCTGTTAATATTATTTATATTATTATTGGATGTGGTTTCATTGGTTATTGT
>CAMFRJ010000053.1 GCA_945981915.1 uncultured Erysipelotrichaceae bacterium | reverse complement strand
ACACTGCATATCGTCGGCAGCGTCAGATGTGTATAAGAGACAGATATTATTGTTTAATGAAAGTATATGTGATAAGATTGTCTAAAGTAAAGATAGAGGCGCAAGATGTTATGAAGTTATTGTTATTTGATGCAACAAGATAATAAGGGAGGAGCACTTGCCGAAGAAGTATGTTTATTGCATTGAATATATTTCTGGTAGAATAGGGAATACCTAAGCTACTGTCATTATTATAGGAATAATGGAGAGCTATCATTGATAACATGTTTTTTGTTGCAATGATATTCATTGCAATTTTTTTATGATATAGATAGCAATTTTTACTGATAGGAATATATTATAGAAGGAGAATAATTTATGGAGAATGTCATCGAAGCATTAAGTTATGAAAGAGATATCATACAGTTAAAACTATTAAATGTTCCTAAACACCCTAAAATGATTGCAAGAATGTTTACAATAATCAAAGAGGAAGATATTAATATCGATATGATTTCACAAGTGACTGTTGATCATCATGTACAGATAGAAATCACATTAGATCAAGACTATCAATTGAAACTCAACAATGCAATTTTAAAATTAAAGGATGAATTTAAACAACTAGAAATATATCAAATTAGAAAATATTCAAAAATTGCAGTGGGTGGACAATTAGTAGAAACAACCCCAGGACTTGCAGCGAAAGTGTTTGAAACATTAGGAAATGCAAATATTCATTTTTATCAGATTACAACAAGTAAAAGAACAATTTCTTGTGTCATTGATAAAGATAATTTAGATATGGCAATTCAAGTTTTAAAAGAACAATTTAATATTTAGGAGGATAAAGTATGGCTATTTTTGAAGGAAGTGCAGTTGCACTTGTATTACCCATGTTTGATAATGGAGAAATTGATTATGAAAGTTTTAAAAAACAAGTTCAAAGAATGATTGATGGAGGAGTTCAAGCATTACTAGTTAATGGAACAACAGGAGAAACAGCAACCATCACTATTGAAGAAGAATTTGTATTATTTGATATTGTTATGGAAATGGCAAAAGGGACAGGTATCAAAGTTATTTGTGGAGCAGGGTCTAATGATACACAAACAGCTTTAAAAAAAGCACGATATGCCAAAGAAAAAGGTGCTGATGCTATCTTAGTCGTTACACCTTATTATAATAAAACAAGTCAAAGAGGATTAATCAAGCATTATACAACAATTGCAGATGAAGTGGATATTCCTATGATTTTATATAATGTTCCAGGAAGAACAGGATTAAATATCGCTGTTGATACTGTCGTAGAACTTGCAAAGCATAAAAACATTCAAGCAATGAAAGATGCTACTGACAATATTGCTTATGCAATGGAAGTTATGGCAAAAACTGCTGATTTGGATTTTGATATGTATTCAGGCTGTGATGATAATATTCTTCCATTTATGGCAGCAGGAGGAAAAGGTGTTATTTCAGTAACTTCTAATGTTTATCCAACACAGGTAGAAAAATTAACACAAATGATTTTAAAAGGTGATCTAGAAAATGCAAGAAAATTAGCATATGATTTAGATCCTATATCAAGAAATTTATTTATTGATGTCAACCCAATTATGCCTAAGGCTGCTCTTGCAAGAATAGGGGTTTGTGGTGAACAGGTGAGATTGCCATTAATTCCAACAACAGAAGCTAATAAAAAGAAATTATTTGATGCAATGGATGCGTTTGAAAAATTGGGGTACTAAGATGAAAGTATTATTATATGGTTATGGCTTGATGGGAAAAAAGGTTGCTAATAAATTAAGAGAAGACAGTTATTTTGATTTGATAGGTATTGTGTCCTATGAATTTGATGAAAAAGCACCAGAAAAAATGTATAACAATTTAACAGAAGTGACAGATATTGCTGATTTGATCATTGACTTTTCTCATCCAAACAATTTGAATGATATCTTAGCTTATGCTAAGAAAAATAAAACAAAATTAGTTCTTGCAACAACTGGATTTACATCTCAACAAATTAAACAAATTGAAGAAGCAGCAAAAGAAATTGCTATTTTCCAATCATATAACACAAGTTTTGGTGTTCAAATGGTGACAAAAATCTTAAGACAAGTTGCCAAAGAATTTTATGATAATGGTTATGATATTGAAATATTAGAAAAGCATCATAATAAAAAAATTGATGCTCCATCAGGAACTGCAAAATTATTATATGAAGTTATGGAAGAAGAAATTCAAGAAACACAACCAGTTTATGATAGAAGTCAATTACATGAAAAACGTCAACATCAACAAATTGGGATTCAGGCAATGCGTGGTGGAACTATTTTTGGAGAACATGAAATCATGTTTGCTGGATTAGATGAAATTATTGAAATTAAACACACTGCTCTATCAAAGGATGTTTTTGTACAAGGAGCTATTGCAGCAGCTAAGGCATTAGAGAATAAAGAAAGTGGCTTATTTACATTAAAGACACTTTATTAGGGGGATATTATGGTTTTACAAACAGAATTTGCAACAATTAAGGGGAATGATTTATATATTGATGATGTCAAAGCAACGGATTTGATTCAACAATATGGTTCACCTCTTTATGTTATGTCTGAAGGACATATTAGAAAACAATTCAATACATTAAAAACACAAATGCTTGATAAATATGAAAATACTTTACCATTATTTGCATCAAAATCATTTTCTTGTAAAGCTATTTATAAAATCGCAAAAGAATATGGTGTCGGTATTGATTGTGTTAGTGCAGGAGAAATATCAATTGCTTTAAAAGCAGGATTTGATCCACAAAAAATATATTTCCACGGAAATAATAAATTACCTTCAGAAATAGAATATGCTTTACAAAATGGAGTTACACATTTTGTAATTGATAACTTTTATGAAATTGAATTAATTGAAGAAATAGCATCAAAGTTAAATGTTCAAGTCAAAGGTTTAGTGAGAATTACACCAGGTGTTTATGCAGGGGGGCATGATTATATACGTGTAGGAGCTAAAGATACAAAATTTGGTTTTTCAAGTCATGATAATACATATTTAAAAGCAATTAAAAAAGTGATAGATGCATCACATATAGATTTTGAAGGAATTCATTGTCATGTTGGAAGTCAAATAGAAGATATTCAGGCTTATGTACTAGCGATGAATAAATTTGTTGATATTTCTTATGAAATCTATGATATTTTTGGTATTGTCATCAATGAACTCAATGCAGGTGGTGGATTTGGAATACAATATACAAAATCAGATAAACCATTACAATTTGATGAAGTTGTGACAACTATTATGGATATTATAGAAAAAGGATTTGCAAAAAGAGGATTAAAAAGACCTAAAGTTTTGGTTGAACCAGGTCGTTATTGTGTAGGAAATGCAGGGATTACATTATATACAGTAGGGTCATATAAAACAATTCCTGATATTAGAGATTATATTAGTGTTGATGGTGGAATGACAGATAATATTCGTTCTTCATTATATCAAGCAAAATATGATGCAATTATTGCTAATAAAGCTGCTATGCCAGCTGATCATTTGGTGACGGTTGCGGGGAAAAATTGTGAATCTGGAGATATTTTGATTAGGGATATTATGTTACAAGATCCCCAACCAGGAGATATTTTAGCTATGTTTTCAACAGGAGCTTATCATTATTCAATGTCTTCAAATTATAATCAATTACCAAAACCTGCAGTTGTCTTTACTTATCAGGGACAATCAAAACTTATCATTAGAAGACAAACATTTGATGATCTTGTTTATTATGATGTAGATGAATAGGTGATGAAAAAAGGGGCTGTAAAGAAACCTAACATTTTAGATTAGATTTCTAAGTCTCTTTTCTTTTGTATTTTTTTCTTATTTACTTTATTTGATAATCGTTTAGCGTTTGGCTTTTTCTTTGTCTCTGGTTGTAAATCATCAGGAGCTTTCCAATATTTGATTTTTGATTTACCATCATAGAATTTGAATAATTTTCTTATATTCAATCCTAAACAAACCATCATAAACTCTGTCGTTACTTTATCTAGGCTTGTTCTTGTAAATCTGTCAAATGGCATGTCTTGTTTTATCATTCCAAAAGTACCTTCAACCTGTATGCTTCGATTTATTCGTAATTCAATTTCTTTAGGAGACAACAAATTCTTTTCTAATTAATTGATGTGTTTTTGAAGTTCGACAACGACTTCAAATATTTTGAAATCCTCATCTTTTTTGTTCATCCATCTTTTACAATAATCTTTAAAATCACATGAATTGCATCCATTCACCCTAAAGAATTTTGAATGAGACTTTTTGGGATGTCTATTATCTAATTCAACAATATATCCACTATTCCCATTTAGACATCGAATAGTTGTGTCATCAATCAATGCATACTGTGATGGATTCTTACCACTTACATTTTCTTCCCAAGAAAAGTATTTCACATAATTCCCGATATTATGACTATCCAGAAATTTATAATTATCCAATGAACCATATCCTGAATCAGCACACAAATATTTTGGATAGGTATTATATGATTCAAAAAATCTATTTATAGTGGGAACAAAGTCATTCAGGTCATTTCTTGATTGGGAAACGTAATATGTAGCTATCAGCCCCTTACAAACAATAATTTGGGTGTTGTACGCAGCATGTGTATTGGGTCTTAACCCAGAAAAATAATCTCTTTTTAAGCACATAGCTGTAGCATCATGATCCGTTTTATAATATGAATTTCTATCCGGTCCACATATCCTCTCCTTCTCCTCATATTCTAGTGATTTTATTAAAGCGGATTTTAAAAATTCATAATTATTCAAAATTTCCTTGGTAGATGTATCAGTTCCATCAATAGTTGAAATTATGTTGTAAAGTTCTGTTATTTTACCAGCAATAGTGAAGCTGGTATAATACCACTATCAGAAATGTTTCTATTTAATTCATATTTTGATAATATAGTTTGTATTTTCTCACTTAATCTTAGATGATATTTTGTAGGTTTCCAGACAAACTTATATTTATTGGGATCAGCTTCAAATTTACTCCCGTCCAAAAAGGCTACATCAAATTCTATATGACATTCTTCTCTAATAGCATCAGTTATTCTACTGAACAGAATGTCACGATTATTGACAATAAATTCACTGTAGAACTTACCAATAGAGGTATGTGAAGGAATATACCCATTCATAATATTCATAGCTCTAAGATCAAATTTACAAAATGATTCCATATCTCTCAGAGGCATATGCCTAAATGCATAGGCATAAACAATCGGTACAAACAGTCTATGTTTATTTATTTTTGGTCTACCACCTTTAGGGTATTTTCTAGAACAAGTACTATCTATTAAATCAAAGACACCAACTTTCTTAAATATACTAAACAATTGATCGATTTTTTGTATTTCCTTCTCTCCAATAGCGTAGGAAGGTATAAAAATTCATTTCGTATGTTAGAATACATATGTAATTATTATGTGAACAGTAATATATTACCAAAAAAGTAGCTCCAGGTGCGATTCCTCCAGCTACTTTTTTGAATTAAAATATAAAAAGGACTGTAAAAGTCCTAATCTAAAATATTAGGTTTCTTTACAGCCCCTTTTTTAAATATGATATTTACCTTTTAACTTATTATGAATAGCTTCCATTTCCTGATCTATTTCTGTAATGCTTTCAGCACAGTCAAATAAACGTTGTCTTATATCATCAGATACTTCATCTTTATTTTTGTATCTTAAACTATGTTCT
This sequence comes from uncultured Erysipelotrichaceae bacterium, assembly GCA_945981915.1. Taxonomy (GTDB): domain Bacteria; phylum Bacillota_I; class Bacilli_A; order Erysipelotrichales; family Coprobacillaceae; genus Faecalibacillus. The sequence continues at coordinate 1,469 of CAMFRJ010000053.1, read as the reverse complement.
AATGTTGCCCAAAAATCCATTGCAATAGTTCTAATCTGTATTTCTACAGTAACCATTTTCTTTTCTTCAGCCAGATAAACAGGAACCTCTACGACAAGATGAAGACTACGATAACCATTTTCTTTAGGATTTTTAATATAATCTTTAACTTTCAACAAATTAATATCATCTTGTCGAAGTAAGAGATCAGCCATGCGATAAATATCTTTCACATAGTTACATATGACTCTCACACCAGCGATATCTTCTATATTTTCTTTAATATAGTCTATAGAAATTGGTAAATGTCTCCTCTTCATTTTTTCAACAATACTTTTAGGCGACTTGAGACGCCACTCCATATGATGAATAGGATTGTGAGAAAAACGATTATGAAATTCATCATCTAATATTTCTAATTTTGTTCGCACCTCTTTAATACCAGCTAAATAGAGTTGTTCAACATGAATATATTCTCGATAAAAATCTAAGTTCTCACTCTCGAAAAATATATCATCCATTTCACTGACAATTTCTTTTTGCATTATACGACTCATATCCATACCTTCCTTAAATCATTATTGTATGTTTAATTTTATTATATAAGGACATAATGAACTTGGGGTGAACAATATATGAAAAAAGTCTTAATTTTATTGATTCTATTCATGAATTTAACAACAGTTCAAGCACAAACACAAATTCCACAGTATAAGATTATTGCATCATCAAATGAACAAAGAGATATTGATGAAATGTATGATGTTAAAAATCAATTATTATTAAAATATAAATCATGGGCAAAAGGGGTTGATGATGTCAATCAAGTCCTGATAGATCATTTAGATACATTTCATGGACAGTATAAAAATGGTGTCTATACGATTATTTTAGGAGAAGGAAAAGGTAAAAGTCTCACAGGAAAGTTACAAGTGAGCTATTGTACAACGAGTAAAGAAATTAAAAAGAAATCTTTGATCCAGTCTTTATTTTCGTGATGACTAATAAATATGTGATTTGTACATAATATATATAGAAAGAGGTGAATATCTTGTTAACAAAATTTGATGAACAATCACAAAAGGCTATTGTTATTGCAGAGAGTCTAGCTTTTGATTTTGGACATACAAATGTCGGTAGTGAACATTTGTTGTTGTCATTATTAAAAATACAAGAATCTAAATTAAAGACGCTATTACAAAAGTATGATGTAAATGATGAAGTCATTGAAAATGATATCAAGAGATTATTTGGACAAAATGATGAACAACCTTTTTATTTGGAATATAGTGAAAAAATTAAACAAATTTTAGAAAAAAGTATAGAAATTTCAAAAAATAAAAATCATAGTCAAGTCACACTAAATGTTTTATCAATAGCTTTATTACAAATTAAAGAGAGCGTTGCTATTGAATTACTAAAAAAATATAATGTTGACATTGAAGATATGATTTATATTTTAAATGAAAAAACAGCCTATGAAACCAGAT
>CAMFRJ010000052.1 GCA_945981915.1 uncultured Erysipelotrichaceae bacterium | reverse complement strand
TTAGACATTCATAAAGCGATTAAAGAAGTTGTAAGTGTACCAATCATTGGAGATGGTAAATTAAATGATCCAGAACTTGCACAAAAAGCAGTTGAAGATGGTATTTTAGATTACGTTGGTTTAGGACATCAAATGTTAGCAGATCCTTTCTGGGTGAAAAAAGTAAAAGCTGGAAATGTTGAAGATATTGCACCATGTGTTGGATGTAATGAATGTTTATTAGCTGGATTCTCTGGAAAACACTATTATTGTGCAGTCAATCCACGTTGTTATGCAGAAAAAGCATATGCATTACCAAAACCTGATGGAACTGTTAGAAAAGTATTGGTTATTGGTGGTGGTCCTGGTGGTATGATGGCTGCTGTTACTGCTAAACAAAGAGGATTTGATGTAGACTTATATGAAAAAGACGATAGACTTGGTGGGACTTTATGGCCAGCAGGAGGACCTGATTTTAAAGCTGATGTTTTAAAATTAATTAAATATTTAGAAACACAATGTCAAAAATTAGGGGTTCAAGTCCATTTGAATTCACCAATTGATGAAAATAATATTCCTGAAGGTTATGATAAAGTGATCTTAGCAACTGGGGCAACACCTGCTGTACCACCAATTAAAGGTATTGAAAATACAATTCTAGCAAGTGATTATTTAACTCACAAAGCAACAGTTGGTCAAACTGTTGTTGTGATTGGTGCAGGTTTAGCTGGTACAGAATCAGCATGTGATATTGCTCCTCATGCTGATAGTGTAACATTAATTGAAATGTGTCCAGATATCTTATTTACAGCTAATCATTGTTTAAATAATGATCAACATTTAAGAGATATGGTTAAAGCAAGAGGGGTTAAATGTGAAGCTAATGCAAAAGTAATTGAAATTACAGATCATTCCGTCACATTTGAAAGAGATGGACAAGCAACAACGATTGAATGTGATACAGTATTAAATGCTGTAGGGTTTAAACCAAACAATCAATTAGAAGATATTTTAGAAGAGAAATACGAAGATGTTGTTGTCATCGGTGATGCTGTAGCACCAAGAAAAATTTTAACTGCAGTTCACGAAGGATATCATGCAATTCGTGTAATGGAATAAAAGGAGATTCAAATGATTACATTCGATTTAACAGGAAAAGTTGCGGTTGTAACAGGAGCATCATCAGGTCTTGGTCAACAATTTGCTAGAGCATTAAGTGAACAAGGATGCGATGTTGCTATTCTTGCAAGAAGAAAAGAAAGATTAGAAAATCTAGCTATAGAATTAAAGAAAACAGGTCATGATTGTTTGCCTGTGGCTTGTGACGTATGTGATGAAAATAGTATTCAAAAAGCAGTTCAAACAATTGTGGAACATTTTGGAAAAATTGATATTTTAGTCAATAATGCAGGCGTTGTTGAATATTCTGCAGGGTTACACGATCATACAACACAACAATGGGATAAAGTATTAGATACTGATTTAAAAGGCGTTTTCTTAATGGCTAGAGAAGTTTCACCAATAATGATGAAACAAAACAGTGGAAAAATTATCAATATTGCTTCTGTTGGTGGTATTCAAGCTGGGCCAGCACAAGTGAGCTATTTTGCTGCTAAAGGTGGGGTAGTCAATCTTACAAAAGCGATGGCAGGAGATTTAGCACCTCATGGTATTTTAGTTAATGCAATTGCCCCAGGTGTATATGATACAGAAATGACACATGATGCTTTAGATGCTCCTGGTTCACTTGTATTAAAAAATAGAGTCGCTTTAAAGAGATTTGGTAAAGAAGGAGAAATGAACGGTGCATTGATCTATTTTGCAAGCGATGCATGTACATATACAACAGGACAAGTCCTTGTTATTGATGGAGGAATGACAAGTATGTTATAGGAATAACACAAGTTGTTATTCCTTTTTCATTATTTGAAAATAGGGTTACAAATAAGGAAATAACAAGTAAAATTATTACTATAAATAGGAGGAAAAATTATGGGATTTAGAAAAGATTTTATGTGGGGAGGAGCTACTGCTGCTAACCAATATGAAGGTGGTTATCGTGATGGTGGTAAAGGGATCGCCGTGCAAGATGTTATTACTGGTGGAGATGGAAGAAATGGTGTTCCTAGAAGAATGTGTTTAAAGTATGCAGATGGAACAACTGGAATCATCGATAGAAGAGAAGAAGTACCAGCAGGGGCAGTTCCTTATATTGATGAAAACACTTACTATCCAAGTCATGTGGCAACTGATTTTTATCATCATTATAAAGAAGATATCGCATTATTTGCTGAAATGGGATTCAAATCATTCCGCTTATCAATTAACTGGACAAGAATTTTCCCTAATGGAGATGAAACAGAACCAAATGAAGAAGGATTACAATTCTACGATGATGTTTTTGATGAAATGTTAAAATATGGAATTGAACCACAAGTGACAATTGTTCACTTTGATCTTCCTTTACATTTAGCAACAGAATATGAAGGATGGTATAATAGAAAAACAATTGATTTCTATATGAATTATGTAGAAGCAATTTTCCAAAGATATAAACATAAAGTCAAATATTGGAAAACATTTAACGAAATCAATTTCTGTAGAGATTATACAAACTTAGGAATTACAGAAGCACAATCTAGACCTGATAAAGTTGAACAAGCTGTTTGGCATTTATTTGTTGCAGCTGCAAAAACAGTTATTCGTGGCCATGAAATTAATCCTGATTTTATGATTGGCCAAATGATTAATGAAAACGAATATTATACAGAGGATTGTAATCCAAAAGCCGCTTGGCAAAGAGTTGTTGATAAAAGAGCTCGTGAATTCTATACAGATGTTCAAAATAAAGGATATTATCCTGAATGGAAATTGATTGAACTTAAGAATAAAGGAATTGAAATTAAAAAAGAACCTGGAGATGATGAAATCTTAAGAAAAGGAACAGTTGATTATATTGGTTTCTCATATTATTCAACAAGTGTTTCTTCTGTAAGAGAAGATGTTGAAAAAACTGCTTCTAACTTAGAATCAGCTGTTAAAAATCCTTACTTAAAAGCTAATGACTGGGGATGGCAAATTGATCCTATGGGACTAAGACTTATCTTAAATGAATTATGGTCAAGATATCATAAACCATTATGGATTGTTGAAAATGGTATCGGTGCGATTGATGTTGTAGAAGAAGATGGAAGCATACATGATCCATACAGAATTGATTACATGAGAGATCATATCAAAGCCATGAAAGCAGCTGTTGTAGAAGATGGAGTTGATTTAATGGGATATATGCCATGGGGATGTATTGATCTTGTATCAGCAGGAACAGGAGAAATGAGAAAACGTTACGGATTTATCTATGTTGATATGGATGATGATGGAAATGGTGATTTACATCGTGCTAGAAAAGATTCATTCTTCTGGTATAAAAAAGTCATTGAAACAAATGGTGAAGATTTAGATTAAAAAAAAGCGATGAATCGCTTTTTTTGTGTTTCAATAAGTAATTTTTGTGATTACTTTTTTCTTGTGTTGAAATAGAAAATGTTTTACTGTATAATTGTATACAATCATGTTAAAGGGGGATAAAATATGAATTTAGCATATAAGATTTTAAGTTCTAAACTTAAAAGTGGGGAATTGAAACCAGGGACTCAAATTGGTATTCAAATTGATCAGACATTAACACAAGATTCTACAGGAACAATGGCTTATTTACAGCTAGAAGCTATGGGTATTAAACATGTTGCTGTTGAAAAAGCAGTTGCTTATATAGATCATAATATGTTACAAACAGGATTTGAAAACATGGATGATCATGAATTTATTAGAAGTGTTGCAAAAAAACACGGAATTGTTTTTTCTAAACCAGGGAATGGTGTTTGTCATCAATTACAATTAGAAAACTTTGCGAAACCTGGTCAAACATTAGTTGGATCAGATTCACATACACCTACATGTGGAGCTATGGGGATGATTGCGATTGGAGCAGGTGGATTAGATGTTGCTGTTGCGATGGCAACAGGAACTTATTATTTATCATGTCCAAGTGTTGTTAAAGTCAATTTAGTAGGAAAAAAATCAAAATGGGCATCTGCAAAAGATGTGATTTTATATATCTTACAACAATTATCAGTTAAGGGTGGTGTTAATAAGATTATTGAATACACAGGTGAAGGATTAAAAGAACTTTCATTAACTGATAGAGCAACAATTTGTAATATGGGGGCAGAACTTGGTGCAACAACATCAGTTTTCCCAACTGATGAAATTACAAAAGATTATTTGATTCAACAGGGAAGAGGAGATGATTATGTTGAATTAACTGCTGATGATGATGCGACATATGATGAAGAAATCACAGTTGATTTATCAAAATTAGTGCCAATGACAGCAAAACCTCATAGTCCTGATGCTGTGGTACCAGTAAGTGAACTAAGAGGAATGAAAATAAATCAAGTTGTGATTGGTTCATGTACGAATTCATCACTTCCAGATATGTTAAAAGCTGCGAAAATCTTAAAGGGAAGACGTGTAGCTACACATGTATCTTTGGTTATTGCACCTGGATCTTCAAGTATTTTATCAATGCTTTCAAAATGTGGCGCTTTAGCTGATATGGTTGAAGCAGGAGCAAGAATTCTTGAATGTGGATGTGGACCATGTATTGGTATGGGACAAGCACCATTATCTAAAGGTGTTTCATTAAGAACAATCAATCGTAATTTTAAAGGACGTTCAGGAACAAATGATGCCAGTGTTTATCTGGTTTCACCAGAAGTCGCTGCATTAAGTGCAATTAAAGGATATATGTCAGATGAATTTGAAGATGATATGTATTTAGATCATATTGAAAATACACCATTTGTAAAGAATAAGAATTTCTTTATTGATGAATATGATGAACATAATGAAGTATATATGGGACCTAATATTAAACCTGTTCCTAGAGGAGATAAATTACAAGACACGATTGCAGGGAAAGTATGTTTAAAAGTCGGAGATAATATTTCTACAGATCATATCGTGCCATCAGATTCTAAATTATTACCATTTAGAAGTAATGTCCCACATCTTGCAAAATTCTCTTTCTGTAAAGTAGATGATCAATTCTATAATAGATGTATTGAAAATGGTGGAGGATTTATTGTCGGTGGAGATAACTATGGACAAGGGTCTTCTCGTGAACATGCAGCACTAGTACCTAATTATTTAAAAATCAAAGCAATCTTTGCCATTTCATTTGCAAGAATTCATCGTTCTAATTTAATTAATAATGGTATCTTACCATTAGTCATTGATCAAAAAAACTATGATTTCTTTAATGATCAAGATAGTTATGAATTGGTTGATTTATTAGATTGTGTAGAAAATGGTAAAGATGTAAAAGTAATTAATAAAACAACAAATGAATCAATTGTTGCTAAGCTACATTTATCACCAAGAGAAAAAACAATGATTCAATATGGTGGTTTATTAAATGCAATTAAAGAATTAGGAGGAGACTTTTAATGAAAGCTGTATTAATACCAGGAGATGGAATTGGTAAAGAAATATCAAAAAGCGTTGTTGATATTACCAAAGCAATGAATCTTGATCTTGAATGGGTTGAATATCAAGCTGGTGCTGAATATGCCGCAACAACAAAAGAAGTGTTTGAACCAGGATTGGTTGATGCAATCAAAGAATATAAATGGGCTTTAAAGGGGCCTACTGCAACACCTATTGGAACTGGTTTTAGAAGTGTTAATGTTGCTTTAAGACAACAATTTGCTACATATGCTAATGTAAGACCAATTCGTTCTTTTAAAGGAATTAAATCAAAATATGAAAACATCGATTTAGTTATGATTAGAGAAAATACTGAAGACTTATATAAAGGTATTGAGTACATGGTTAATGAAAATATGGCTAACGGTGTTAAATTGATTACACGTGAAGCAAGTGAAAAAATTTGTCGTTATGCTTTTGAATATGCAAAAAATAACGGAAGAAAAAAAGTAACTGCAATACATAAAGCGAATATCATGAAATTTACTGATGGATTATTCTTAGAATGCTTTAGAAAAGTAGGAGAAGATTATCCTGATATTGAAAAGCAAGAAGTGATTATTGATAATATGTGTATGCAACTTGTTTTAAGACCAGAAACTTTTGATGTTTTGGTAGCACCTAATTTATATGGTGATATTGTTTCTGATTTATGTGCTGGATTAATTGGTGGTTTAGGATTTGCTCCTAGTGGAAATATTGGTGATGAGTATAGAATTTATGAAGCTGTTCATGGAAGTGCTCCAGATATTGCTGGAAAAGGAATTGCGAATCCAAGTGCTTTATTATTAGCGTTTGCTTTAATGTTAGAAGCTTTAGGACAATTAGATAACGCAAATAAATTACGTGATGCTTTAGCAGCTGTTGTTGAAGAAGGAAAAACGGTTACACCTGATATTGGAGGAACAGCTTCAACACAAGAATTTACACAAGCAATCATTGATAGGTTATAATATGAAAAAAAACGTATTAGATAATGCTAGTCATGGGTCATTAGGCCATCATATTTTTTGTATTCTTAGAGATAAGATCTTGAATGAGGAGTATGAAAAAGGACAAAAACTTAATGAAGTAGCTTTGTCCCGTGAGTTGAATATCTCAAGAACACCTATTAGAGAAGCTTTAAAACAATTAGAATTAGAAGGATTGGTGGAAAGTATACCTAATAAAGGTGTTTATGTTCTCGGTTTTTCACCAAGAGATATTGATGATATGTTAGAAATTAGAGTTGTATTAGAAAGTTTGTCTGTGCAACTTGCCATAGAACGTATTTCTAATGAAGAACTAAAAAAAATAAAAGAAATATATGATCTATTAGAATTTTATGCAAAAAAAGATGATCAGGAGAGATTTACGGAAGTTAATATAAGTTTTCATGAAGCTATTTATAAAGCGACTCATTCTCAGTATTTTGAACAACTTTTATCAGATATTAACTATTATATTCATGTCACTTCGCGACATTCAATTAAACAACCACATCGTTTGTTAGAAGCTGCAAAAGAACATAAAGATATTTATGATGCAATTGAAAAAAAAGACAAAGAACTTGCAAAAGTGAATGTTATTAAACACATTAGAAAAACACAATCATTAGTAAGAAATTATTACAGTACAAAAGCACAAAGTGAATAACTTTGTGTTTTTTCTTTATAAGAAAGTGCTATAATGCGACTCATTCTCAGTATTTTGAACAACTTTTATCAGATATTAACTATTATATTC
>CAMFRJ010000051.1 GCA_945981915.1 uncultured Erysipelotrichaceae bacterium | reverse complement strand
TATCTATCAATACATGAAGAAAAGGCTTGATAACAAGCCTTTTTATTTTTTGAATTGTTTTTTAAATGTATCAAATATTGATCCTTTTTTTCCTTGAACATGTCTTAATTGTTCATACAATTCTTTTTCTTTTGATGATAATTTTGTAGGGATCTTTACTTCTATCTTTAAGAATTGATCACCATAATCGCTGCCACGTACATTTTTTACACCCTTACCTTTTAAACGTAAAGTTGTTCCTGATTGTGTTCCTGGAGCAATCTTAACAGTAACATCACCTTGTACAGTTGGAACATCAATTTCACAACCTAATGTTGCATCAATAGAACTAATCGGTACAGTTAAATAAATATTCTTTCCTTCACGTACAAATTCAGTATTGTTTTTGATATGAATTTCAACAAACAAATCGCCATTTGAACCACCGTTAGTGCCTCTTCCTCCCTTACCTGCAACTCTTAACTGTTGACCATCATTAATACCTGCAGGAACATCTAATTCAACATTAACTGTTTTTGTAACATAACCTTTTCCACCACAATCTGGACATTTCACTTTAATTTCTTTACCTGTCCCATTACAATGTGGACAAGTTGTTTGTGTAACAAATGTTCCAAAAGGAGACTGCTGTTTTTGAGAGACAGTTCCAGTTCCATTACAATAACTACAAGTTTGCACATCATTTGGTGTTTTTGCCCCACTACCATGGCAGTGTGGACATTGTGCATCATAAGTGACTTTGATTTCTTTTTTTACACCTTTGATAGCTTCCATGAAATCAACATTGAGATGCATTAAGTGATCATCCCCTCGACGCGGACCAGATTGCCTTTGACGACGCGATCCGCCACCACCGAAGAAAGAACCAAAGATATCACCTAAATCGACATCATCAAAGCCAAAGCCACCAAAGCCTCCTGCCCCAGCGCCACCAGCACCTTGTTCAAACGCTGCATGTCCATAACGATCATATGCTGCTCGTTTATTATCATCAGATAATACATCATATGCTTCTTGAACTTCTTTAAATTTTTCTTCTGCATCAGGTTCTTTATTTATATCGGGATGATATTGTTTTGCTTTTTTTCTATAAGCACGTTTTATTTCATTAGCGTCTGCCCCTTTTGATACCCCTAGGACTTCATAATAATCTCTTTTACTAGCCATAAAATCATCCTTTCATACACTTTTAAAAACCAAGGAAGAACCTTGGTTTTTTAAGATTAGTTCTTTTCTTCAAAGTCTGCATCAACAACATCATCATTGTTTCCTGCAGTACCACCATTGTTAGCACCTGGATTAGCTTGTTGTTGTTGATAAGCATATGAAGCCATTTGTTGAGCCATTTGTTCTAATTCAGACATTTTTGCTTCTAATGTTGCCATGTCATTATTGTCTAAAGCTGTTTTTAATTCAGTTTTTAACTGTTCAGCTTGAGCTTTTTGATTAGCATCAATCTTATCACCTTGTTGAGCTAAAGCTTTATCAATTTCATTGATCATTTGTTCAGCTTTATTTCTAGTTTCGATATCTTTACGTTTCTTTTCATCTTCAGCTTTATTAGCTTCAGCTTCTTTGACCATTCTATCAATTTCTTCATCAGATAATCCTGTTGAATTTTGAATAACAATAGATTGTTCTTTTTGAGTTTTTAAATCTTTTGCTTTAACATTAACGATACCGTTAACATCAATAGAGAATGTTACTTCAATTTGAGGAACACCTCTTGGAGCTGGTTCAATACCATCTAATTTAAATAATCCTAATTGTTTGTTATCTCTTGCCATTGATCTTTCACCTTGTAAGACATTGATGTCTACAGCTGGTTGGTTATCAGCAGCAGTTGAGAATACTTGTGATTTAGTAGTTGGAATAGTTGTATTTCTTTCAATCAATACAGTCATAACTCCACCCATTGTTTCAATACCTAATGAAAGTGGTGTAACATCTAATAATAAGACATCTTTTACATCACCAGCAATAACTCCACCTTGAATAGCAGCACCCATTGAAACAACTTCATCTGGATTGACAGATTTATTTGGTTCTTTACCTAATAATCTTTTTACTGAGTCTTGTACGGCTGGAATACGAGTAGATCCACCAACTAATAAGACTTGATCAATTTCATTTGGTTGCATTCCAGCATCACTTAATGCTTTTCTAACTGGAATTTCAGTCGCTTCTACTAAATCTCTTGTAATTTCATCAAATTTAGCTCTTGTTAAAGTTAAATCTAAATGCACAGGGTTGTTATTAACTTGTGAGATAAATGGTAAAGAGATTTGTGTTTGCATAACACCTGATAAATCTTTCTTTGCTTTTTCAGCAGCGTCTTTAATACGTTGCATAGCCATTTTATCACCTGATAAATCAACACCTTGTTCCTTTTTAAATTCAGCAACCATATAATCCATGATTTTTTTATCAAAATCATCCCCACCTAAATGGTTATTACCATTAGTTGCTAATACTTCAAAAGTACCATCTGCTAAATCAAGGATAGAAACATCGAATGTTCCTCCACCTAAGTCATAAACTAATACTTTTTGTTCAATATCAGTCTTATCCAAACCAAACGCTAAAGCAGCAGCAGTTGGTTCGTTGATAATACGTTCAACTTCTAATCCTGCAATTTTACCAGCATCTTTTGTTGCTTGTCTTTGTGCATCATTGAAATATGCAGGTACTGTAATAACAGCTTGTGTTACTTTTTCACCTAAATAAGCTTCAGCAGTTGCTTTTAAGTTTTGTAAGATCATAGCTGAAATTTCTTGTGGTGTATAAGATTTACCATTAACGTTAGCTTTATAATCTGTACCCATATGTCTTTTAATTGACATCACAGTATCTGGATTTGTAACAGCTTGTCTTTTTGCAGCATCACCAACAACGATTTCACCATTTTTAAATGATACTACTGAAGGAGTTGTTCTGTTTCCTTCTGGATTTGCAATAACCTTAGCTTCATTATTTTCTAAAACACTCACACATGAATTTGTAGTTCCTAAGTCAATACCAATAATTTTTCCCATAATTCATTCCTCCTATTCACTGACTTTAACTAAAGATGCGCGAATTACACGATCTTTTAACATATATCCTTTTTGTAATTCTTCAACAATCATACCAGGTTTATAATTTTCATCGCTTACTGTCATGACAGCTTGATGGAAATTAGGATCAAATTCTTTACCTTCTGTTTCAATAACTTTTACACCTTGGTTTTCTAGAAGAGCTACAATCTGTTTGTAAATCATTTCATAGCCTTTTAAAAATCCAGCAATTTCTTCACTTGGATTTTCTATGGCTAATGATCTTTCAAAGTTATCAACAATTGGAAGCATTTGTTCAACGATTCCTTGTGTCATAAACTTTAAATTGTTTGCATGTTCGTTTTGTAAACGACGTTTGACATTTTCCATATCTGCAAACACTTTATAATATTCATTCTTCCATTTATCAACTTCTGCTTGAAGAACCTTAATTTGGTCTTCTTTATCATCTTTAACTTCTTCTACTTTTTCTTCAGTATCTTCAGCTGCTTCCGCTTCATCAGTGTTTTCATCTTTCACTTCAGATTCTGTCGCTTCTTCTTTTTTTATGTCTTCTGCCATTTTATCCACCTCTTTCATCATCTTCATCCATATTTCTATCCATAAATGCTTTTTCAATATTCTTTGAAACATATTCAACCAAAGCAACTACTTTTTCATATGGCATTCTTGTTGGTCCAATAACCGAAATAGATCCTTTGGAAGTTTCTCCTGTTTTAAAGGATGCTGAGATAACAGAAACATCATCTACAGTTCCTATTGGTGATTCATTCCCAATTCTGATTTGAATCCCTTCATCACTTGAAAGTGGCAATGATTTCCAAACTTGAGAATTTTCAAAAGCACCAACGATTCTTCTTAATTTATCAACATCATTATATTCAGGTTGATACAACATGTTCTCTTTTCCAGAAAAATATACACTATTTGAAGCAAATTTGATAAACGCTTCTAAAAAAGCATTAAATAGTTCTTCATGTTGTTTCACTTTTACTGATAGAATAGGTCTAACATCTCTTTCTAATCGAAAAGCGATATCCGAAATAGGTGTTCCTATCAAAAGCTCATTCATGACATTGACACAGCTTAATAAATCTTCCATTTCAACTTCATTTGAAAATTGAAAAACTTTGTTTTCAACATGCCCCTGATTAGTAATAATAATAGCAGTGACTCTTCCATTTTCCAAAGGAACAACTGAAATACGTTGTAATGTATCATCAGAAGAATTTCCCAATGCGACACTTGTTAAATGTGTCAGTTCACTTAACATATTACAACTTTCATGAACAATTTCATTTAAATTCGAGCGACCTCGATTAAATATTGTAGCAACTTGATTTTTTGTACTTTCATCAAGATCAACTTTTCCTAAATTATGAACATAAAACTTATACCCTTCTTTAGAAGGAATCCTTCCTGAAGAAATATGTGTTTTTTCCAAATAACCATAATTTTCTAGGAAATTCATTTCATTTCTGATTGTTGCACTAGAGTAAGGTAATTTATATTTGACCATCAATGCCTTAGAACCAACTGGTTCAGCATTTTCAATAAATTCTTCAACAATACATTTGAATATGAGCATTTGTCTTGCCGTAAGCATCAAGTTCACCACCTTTAGCACTCCTATTTCCCTTGTGCTAAATACATTATACATGTTATTTTAGCACTGTCAACTACTTTGTGCTAAATTTATAAAAATATGTAAAGAAAAAAGATGTCATCATTGACATCTATTCGAGAAAATCTAATAAGACTTGGTTTAATAAGTACATTCCCTTCTTTGTCGTCATAAGATGATTGTTTCGAATTTCTAAACAACCTCTATCAATATTCTTATGAATCGCCTTTTGATACAACACAGTTGCATCTTCTTGATACAAGTGATAGAACCTCTCTAAATCTAATCCCTCATTCAATCTAAGAGACATCATGATATGATTAAACATTGTTTCTTCTTTATCCTGTTCAATGACTTTGTTTTTCGCATTGTGATTAATATAATTTGTGATTGAACGACTATTTTCTATAATCAAATGATCGATTTTAGAACATGCTCCTATTCCAATGCCATAATAATTATCATAATGCCAATAAGCCAAATTGTGTTGAGATTCATAGCCTTCCTTTGCATAATTTGAAATTTCATATTGATAAAAACCCATATTCCTTAAAGTATCATCAATATAAACATTTAGCCCATACTCTTGTTCACTATCTAAAGGCTGATAGTGTTCATATTGAAGAATTGTATGATCTTCTAAAATTAAAGAATAATATGAAATATGTTGAATATTTAAAGTTGCAACTATTTTGAGATCTTCTTTAATATCTGTTAAGGTTTGTTGAGGTAAGCCATACATCAAATCAATCGAAATATTAGAAAAACCTAATTGTTGTGCCTGTTTAATCAATCTTAAAACCTGCTGCTGACTATGATGTCGGTCTATTCCTTTTAATAAATGATTTTGAAAAGTTTGGACTCCAATACTCAATCTGTTAATTCCACCAAGTTTCAGAATCTTCAGCTTGTAAAGATCCATTGATTCAGGGTTAACCTCAATACAATATTCCTTGACTCCTTGGCTATATGGTTTCAAATGATCCATCAAATATTCTAGCTGTTCATCGTTGAAAGCACTAGGTGTCCCTCCTCCAATATATATCGTATTAATAGGAAAATCGACAGGTAATGATCTTAATTCCTGAGATAGTACCTCTAAATATTGCCATGCCTGTTTCTTATCATAATACACTTTACAAAAGTCACAGTACTTACATATCGTTTCACAAAAAGGAATGTGAATATATAGGCTTTTAGTCTCCATCCTTTAATCCAAATTCCTTTGCAAGGCCTCCTAAAGACGTTTCCTTATAGGCACTATTTAAATCTTTTCCTGTTTCTTTCATGACTTTGACAATTGAATCAAAAGAAACCTTATTCTTTCTTAAATATCCTAATTGCTTGGCATACATTGCTGCATCAATAGCACGCAAAGCACCAAATCCATTTCTTTCAATACACGGTATTTGAACATATCCGCCAACTGGATCACATGTTAATCCTAAATTATGCTCAAGTCCCATTTCTGCTGCATATTCAATTAAAGAATTATTGAGTTCTAAAATCCAACCATAAGCTGCTGCTGCCATAGCACAAGCACTTCCTACTTCAGCCTGACAGCCTCCATCAGCTCCCGAAATAGTTGCATTCTTCTTGATTACATTTCCAAACAAACCTGCAACAGCTAATGCTTTGATCAATTCTTTACGAGGAATATTCAATTGTTTATAACAATAATACAAAACTGCTGGCAAGATTCCACTAGCTCCACAAGTTGGTGCAGTCACAATTCTATTTCCACAAGCATTTTCTTCAGCGACAGCATAAGCATAACTAGAAACGAGCAATCTTTCTCTTTCACTTTCTCTTCTTGTATTAATAGCTTGTTGATACATTGCTTTTGCAACTCTTTTGAGCTTTAAGCGTCCTGGTATGACTCCTTCATGTTTTAAACCATTTTGTACACAGGAAAACATAGCATCCAAGACCTCAAATAAGTATGATTTGATATCTTCATCTTCATAATTCAATACATAATCATAAAAAGAAATACCATTATCTTCTATATAAGTGATAATCTCATTTAAATGATGATGTGGATACACCTCTTGTGGTTTTTCAATATCTGATCCTTCAAATTCAACTTCTCCTCCACCTACAGAATATGCAGTAATGGTCTTGATGAGTTCATTATCTTTATAAACATAAAATCTCATACCATTAGGATGATAAGATAACGCATCACTTTTAAAATGAATGACTGTATCTTCTCCTAAAGTTTTCTTAATAATATAATCTGTTAAATGTCCTTTCCCTGTTAACGCTAAAGAACCATATAGATCAACTTCAAAGCGATCAGCATCATGATAGATTTCTTTGATTTGACTAGAAGCAATCTGTGGTCCCATAGTATGTGAAGATGAAGGACCAAATCCAATCTTAAATAATTGTCTGATAGATTCCATGTTATTTCTCCTTATATTTTTAACATAAATAATTCTAATCCTAATTTTTTATCAATCTGTCCAGTTTTTATTTTAACATCTAATAACGATAATTCATTTAAACAACCCAATAATTCATCTATTTCAAAATCCTGTCCTCCCTTTCTGACATACCTGTCTCTTATACACATCTGACGCTGCCGACGATATGCAGTGTGTA
>CAMFRJ010000050.1 GCA_945981915.1 uncultured Erysipelotrichaceae bacterium | reverse complement strand
ATTCGCCTTAGTCTCGTGGGCTCGGAGATGTGTATAAGAGACAGGTTTATCTTCTCTATTATATTTTAATAGATTGTAATTTAAGTAACGGCTTTTTCTTTCTTTTGTCTCACCACCACAAGATGTTCCTCCTGCCATGATATAAGTCTGTTTATTTTTAACAACACAAGGAATGTGTTTATGACCATGGAAAACATAACGAATCTTTAAACGATCAAGCCATCTTAAAACATCATCTCCATCAACTAAAGCCTTTGTTGAATCAGCAATTTTCCCCATAAATAGTTTTTCATTCCATTTGACTTTCAAGAATTCATCTTTCTTTAAAGGAAGAATATGATGATGCATCATAGCAATCAAAGTATACTCTTCTAAATGTTCTATTGATAATAGCTCATCTTCAATTTCCTGTAAATGTCTCAGTCCTACTTTTCCTCTAGCTAGATTTCCTTGAGATGTAGAATCAATTTTGATGACAATCATCTTTAGATCATGATAAACCTTAATATTCTCACCTAACAGATAGGCAACAACTTTTGTTTTTTGCCTTTTAAACACATTCAAACCATGAACAATGACATCATGATTTCCTAATACAAATGTGACATCACCATGATATCGACTCTTTAATTGATTCATAAAAGAACTAGCTGCATACATATTTTTTCGATTAGGTGAATTCATGAGATCACCAGTAATCAAAAACTTAAGTTGATGAAAATGTGGTAAAGTCTCATATAATTCGTCTAAATTATTATACAAAACAGATAAGCCGTAATCTGTCGTTTTCGTTCCTAAATGTAAATCACTTAACTGAATAAAAAAATCTTCTTGCTCATCATAAAAAAGATGTTCAAAAACGACATGTTTTTTAATGAGATCAAAAACACGATCAATATCTTCTTTTGTCTTTATTGGAACAAAAGTACACTGTTTGCCTTTAAAAACAAGAAGACCTGGCCATTTATCAATCTGATACAATGCCTGTAAAAAACAAGTATGAGGGTCATTAATAGAAATATCACGCTCAACAATATCATCTATTAAAAAAGAACGTATCTCATGACTTTGATAATCATGAATATTAATAATTGTTGATAATGGCTGTTGTCCAGATAAAAACAAAACCTGGTATTTTTCAAATTCTTCCTTTTGAAAACGATCATAATCATTTTGATAGCTCGTCTTAAAAGCTGTATCATATTTTTCTAAGCTTTTTGCACGATAAATGGTCATAAAACTATCCTCATAAACTTGATTGATAAAGGATAGTGAAATTTGATTTTCTTTAAGCCATCGTCTTAATGATTCAATATGTTCATAATCTTCATAAACACGCAAAAAAGACTGCAACCCATTATTAAAGATGAAATTATAGTACATATTGACCAAATCATACGCGTTCATGATATTATTCGAGCAGACTATCTCGACTTTCCTCCTCTCTGTTATATAAAAGCAAAGTGTATGTCTTTACATCTTCATTAGACATTATACACCAAAAAAAGCCTACTTAATAGGCTTTTAGAATTTTAAATTTCTTGGTGTTCTTGGATAAGGTTCAACATCTCTGATATTTTGCATACCTGTTAAATACATTAAGAAACGATCAAATCCTAAACCAAATCCGGCATGCTTACACCCACCAAAGCGACGTAGATCCATATACCACTGTAATCCTTCTTTGGCCATTCCTTTTTCATCCATGATTTTTTCTAAAACATCATATCTTTCTTCACGTTGTGAGCCACCCACCAACTCACCAATTCCTGGAACCAATAAATCACAAGCAGCTACAGTTTTACCATCATCATTTAAACGCATATAGAATGCTTTAATTTCTTTTGGATAATCTGTTAAGAAAACAGGACCTTTAACAATCTCTTCACAAATATATCGTTCATGTTCTGAATTAAGATCCATTCCCCATTCTACTTTGTTTTCAAATTTCACATCAGCCTTTAATAAATAGTCAATCGCTTCTGTATATGTCATACGTTTGAAATCACTGTTTTTAACACGTGTAATACGTTGGATACAATCTTTATCAATCATGCTTTCAAAAAATTTCATTTCTTCTGGTGCATTTTCTAAAACATAATCAATACAATATTTGACCATATCTTCAATCAGATCCATATCATCTTCTAAATCCGCAAAAGCAATTTCTGGTTCAATCATCCAGAATTCACTAGCATGTCTTGAAGTATTTGAATTTTCAGCTCTAAAAGCTGGTCCAAATGTATATACATCGCGATAAGCTAAAGCAAAAGCTTCAACATGTAATTGCCCTGTGACTGTTAAAAAAGCTTCTTTTCCAAAGAAATCTTTATCAAATTCAGTATTATCTATTGTTGTTGCTCTAAACATTTCACCTGCACCCTCTCCATCATTAGAAGTGATGATAGGTGTATGAACATAAACAAATCCTTGATTTTGAAAGAATTCATGAATTGCCATTGATAAAACCGATCTTAATCTAAAGATTGCATAAAAAGTATTGGCACGTGGTCTTAAATGAGGAATTTCTCTCATAAATTCAAAGGAATGTCTTTTCTTTTGTAACGGATAATCATCTGCACAAGCTCCTTCAACAACAATTTCAGTTGCTTCAATTTCAAAAGGTTGTTTTCCTTCAGGTGTTAATTTCAATTTTCCTGTGACTTTAACTGCCGAACCAGTTGAAATATGTGAAGCTTCATGATAATTATCTAATGTATCTTCTAAATAGACAATTTGCACATTTTTAAAATATGTTCCATCATTTAAAGCCATAAATCCCACTTTACCGCTATTTCTGTTTGTACGGATCCACCCCTGCAATTCAACATACTCAATTCCATCTAATTGTGTTCTATCATTAATATATAATTCAAATAATTCTCTTACTGTAATAAATTCAAACATACTCTCTCTCCCTATTCTGTATCATTTGTTTTCATTTTAATAACGAGTTCTTGAATAGCGACGACAACATCAACTGTCTGTACTTCTACTCCTTCACCAACCATAAAATGACTATGTGTAAAGTCTACAATTCCTTTTATTCCCAATTTTATTAAACGATCAACTGTTTCTTGTACATTTTCTGAAATTGCTAGAATCGCAATCTTACATCCTTTTGGAAAGGTGGCTTCAAGATCGTCAATATGATAGATCTTGATACCAAATCTTTCTCCTTCTTTATTTTTATCCATATCATAACCACCAACAATCTTTCCAACTGTATACTGCCAACGATTATATTTTAAGATAGCACTTCCTAAATTACCAACACCAATCAAAATAATCGGCTCATCTAAACCAAGTCCCAAGACCTCACTTAATCCGTCTATCAGATGCTTCACATCATATCCTCTTCCACGTCTTCCAAAGTTATCAGTTTTTGATAGATATGTAAAATCTCTACGTATTGTTGTATCCTGTATACCAGTAATTTCAAACAATTCACTTGATAGACACGTTTCTTTCCCCTCATGCTGCATTTTTCTTAACGCTTTTAAATAAACAGGAAATCTTGACATCGTTGCTTTTGAAATCTTCTTTTCCATATTCTATTTCACCTCTATTGATTCTAATTCTAAATCAAGATGTGGCTTTATGCCAAGAGATAAATCACTAAATTGTTGATGATCATACATAACTTTTCCCGCTAAAGCAATCATCATCGCATTATCAGTACAACATTTCATCGGTGGCATTGATAATTTGACATCATTGAACGAAGCTATAGCTTCATGCATCTTTTCTCTTAATCCTTGATTAGCTGAAACACCCCCGGCAACCATGACTTGATGCACTCCATATTCTTTAACTGCTTTGACCGTTTTTTCCACCAAAACATCAACGACAACATTTTGGAAAGAAGCCGCCAGATCATTTTCAATAATTTCTTCATGTCTTTGATGACAATTATGAACTAAATTAATCACTGCAGATTTTAAACCACTAAAACTAAAATTATAACTATCATCATCCAATGGTTTTGGTAAATGATATCTTGGTTGTCCCAAATGAGCCATTTTATCAATAATAGGTCCTCCAGGATAAGGGAGATTTAACACTCTTCCGACCTTATCGTAGGCCTCACCAACTGCATCATCAAGCGTTTCCCCAATCACGCGAAATGAAAAAGGTCTTTCCATTAAAACCAATTCGCTATGACCTCCCGAAACCACCAGACACAATGCGGGATAGATGATATCATCTTCATATAAATTGGCATAAATATGTCCTGCAATATGATGAACTCCGATGAGTGGTTTTTGATAAGTCAATGACAATGTTTTGGCCACCTGTAGTCCAATATGTAAAGATCCAACCAATCCAGGGCCTTTTGTAACACAAATGGCATCAATATCATTCATTGTGACATGAGCTTGCTGAAGTGTTTCTTTGAGAACAAGCGACACACATTCAACATGTTTTCGACTTGCAATTTCAGGAACAACCCCTCCATACAAAGCATGTATATCAATTTGGCTGGCAACAACACTACTTAAAAACTCTCTTTCATCTTTTAAAATTGCCATAGCCATTTCATCACAACTAGATTCTATCGCTAATAATAAAGACATCTTATCCCTCCAATTCTTTGATCATCAAGTAAGCATCTTCATGATTTTCATAGTAATTTTTTCTAACAGCAACATTTTTAAATTCATATTTTTGATATAAAGCTATTGCCTTTCGATTAGAAACTCGCACTTCTAAATTGACATTCTTGTAGTGAAGCTCTAAACTTTTCTGAATAGCTTTTTCTATTAACTGACTTCCATAACCATGTCCTTGCTCATCACAAGAAACGCCAATGGTTGTTATTTGACATTGATCTCCCATCAACCATAAACCTATATATCCTTTGATCAATTGGTCATCTTCAAGAACATAATATCTTGCAAAAGGATTATTGAAGAGTTCATGATAGAAATCCTCTTTTGCCCAAGGTGAAGAAAATAACTGTTCTTCTATTGCAGCAACAATAGGAACATCTGTTGCTTCCATCAATCTTATTGACATATTTTTTTGGCCTCAACATCCTTAATGTATTCTGGAACCAAATGATCAACATCGCTTCTATATTCTTCAATTTTTGAAAGTTCATAAATCAAATGAGCAAGATCACCACATTGTCCTTCCATGTTCACTAAAGAAACATCTCCTACGACTTCATAATCAGGATATATTTGTCGATAATGATCAAACTGATCCAATGTAGTCATGCAATCCTCAACAACTACTTTTCCTTCATTATAAACACCTAAAAAAATTTTTTGACTTCTGGCATCTAAAATAGAGATTGCTTTTTTAAAACCAGCCATTGCTTTCAATGAAGAAACCGTCTTAATTTTGATAGATGAAACAGCAGCCAATGTTTTTGCAATCGTTAAAGCAACTCTGACTCCTGTATAAGATCCAGGTCCAATTGTTATGACCATTTCATCAAAATCAAGGACCTGCAAATGATGTTTCTTTAATAATTTTTCTAAATAAACAATAGCGTATTCAGATTGTTTACGATTTCCTATTTCTTGAATCTTATCTAGGCATTTTCCATCTTCATATAAAGCAACAACTAAATATTGATTTGCACTATCCATGACGATTGTTTTCATTTGTTAACTCTCCTACTATATCTTCATATATATTTCCATTTGGTCTAAAGACAAATTGTCTTTGTTGAGGTCCTTGACGAAGAATCGTAATATCTAAACGATTTTCGGGTAAAATATCTTCAATAAATTCTGGCCATTCAATCACACAAATATCATCACTATCAAATATTTCCTCAAAACCCAGATCATCGCTTTGTCCTTCTAAACGATAAGCATCAAAATGAGATAATTGATAAATTCCTTGATATTGTTTTAAAATAGTAAAAGTAGGAGAATTGATGACTCGTTCTATACCTAAAGCTTGACCTATTCCCTTCGTAAAAGTTGTTTTACCTGCACCTAAATCACCATTTAAAGTAATCATCATTCCTGGTCTTAATAAACGACCTAACTTCTTTCCTAAATCAATTGTCTCCTGTAAACTTTGAATTTCTATAATTTTATTCATGATATCCCTCTTTTAAATCTTGATAAAATTTATACCATTTTTTCGTAAAAGAATCATCAAATGGCCCTTTTTTTTCTTTAGCCATCTCAATTAACTTCTCTAACTGTTTCTTTAAGATTTTATCCAACTCATCACTATAACCCATCAATTGAGCATGTTGGCGATATTCTTCCTGATCAAGAACACGATAATTCCCATCTGGAAAAACCTTCAAATCAAGATCATAATCAATATATTTTAATGCTTCTCCATCATATAATGTTGGAGATGCAATATTACAATAATAATAAACACCTGTTTTTCTAATCATACAAATGACATTATACCATTTATTCTTTGGCATATACCAAATTGCTGGTTCTCTAGTATGCCACATTCTACCATCAGATTCAGTCACCAATGTTCTATTATTGATAACGATAAAGTGATCTTTTGTTTCTTGTAAGACAAGACCTTTTGACCAACATCGATGTACCTGACCACTATGTTTATATCCATGTATTAAGATTTTATTACCGACTATGTTATCTTTCATAATACATTACTCCTTAAAACATTTACATTATACACAAAATTATAGATGATTCAAAGAAAAAACGGCTCAGCGAGTCGTTTAAATATAGATTGTCTTTTTTAAGTGTGGATAGATAAGGACAAATAAAACAAAACAAACAATGATTGTTGCAATATTGTAAGGTAAATTATAAATCAAATTCGCTACTAATGGTGTTTGAAAAGCATACCATCCAGAAATCAAATGACAGATTGTTTTCAATATACCCATAATAACGATACCTATAGGCAAATCATAGTCTTTCCATTTAACTAATGGAATCAAAGATGTTAATCCAATCAAGATCATTGGCAAGACATAATCAAAGATGACAGATAGTGGACCATAAAAAGTCGCTAATCCCAAAGCAAAATGAAGTCCTAAACAAACCAAAGAAACAATCAGACCATAAGTCCAGTCCATTAAATAACCACACAATATAATCGCAACCAATGAAAAAGCGATATTCCCTCCCTGAGGCATTTCGAAGATTTTGGTACAATATTCTAGCACAATCTGCATTGCTGCAAACAATGCCATATAAGATATATTTTTTGTTGTTAAATTCAACATGTATTTCACTCCTTTGTCAAAAAATAAAGATACTTTATACAAAGCAAAAAGTATCTCAATCCATGTCATAAAGTATTCAGACAATAGAGACCAAGAAAGATCTTTTTTCTTTTTATTTATAGTGAATACTAT
>CAMFRJ010000049.1 GCA_945981915.1 uncultured Erysipelotrichaceae bacterium | reverse complement strand
AGATGTGTATAAGAGACAGCCAGCGATACAGCCACCAACATATTCAGCATCATTTTGGAAATCCATCGCAAATAAAGGCTTTGTAGCTCGATATTTTCTAATTCGTCGATAAGTTTCTTCCCTTTGTTTTGGTGTTGGTAATAAGTCAATAGAAGCATCGTTTCCTACTGGCATGTAATGGAAGTACCAAATAAAATAGGCACCCATTTCAATGAGATGATCAAAATATTCACTAGAGGT
Organism: uncultured Erysipelotrichaceae bacterium; assembly: GCA_945981915.1. Taxonomy (GTDB): domain Bacteria; phylum Bacillota_I; class Bacilli_A; order Erysipelotrichales; family Coprobacillaceae; genus Faecalibacillus. The sequence continues at coordinate 7,088 of CAMFRJ010000049.1, read as the reverse complement.
AATCGATTCAAAATTAGCACTGGTGTAACATGATGAAATGCCATAGATGAGTTTCTTTTGATGAAGTAAACTGATAGCTTGCATCACTTTTTGATAGACTCCTTTTCCTCGTCTTTGATCTGTTGATTTTTCAAAACCTTCAAGAGATATGGCAGGAATAAAATTCCCAACTCTTAACATTTCATCCGCAAAAGCTTCATCAATGAGTGTTGCATTGGTAAAACTAAGAAAGACACAATCATCATGTTTTTCACATAAGCGAATCAAATCGTTTTTTCTAACTAATGGTTCCCCACCAGTATAAATATATAAATAAACACCTAAGTCTTTACCTTGTTGAATAATATGATCAATTTCATCAAATGAAAGATTCAGTTTATGACCATATTGAGCTGCCCAGCAACCCGTACAATGTAAATTACATGCAGAAGTAGGATCTAATAAAATGGTCCATGGAATATTACAATTGAGTTCCTTTCTTAGTTTTTCTTGTTTAGGCCACCCTGTTAAAGCAGCATTAACAAAGAAATTGACAGCTGTTGTTTGTAAAACATGAGGATCAATATCATTGATCACTCGTCTGATAAATGAATAATAGGGATGTTCAGGATTGGTGATGGCTTCTCTAATCATCTGGCGTTGTGATTGAAATTCATCACCAGCGAATTGATCTGCCCAATCCATTATCTTTAAAAGATTTGTTTCTGGATCTTTATAGAGATAGCGAAAAGCTTGTTCTAATCCAAATTTTTTGATTGTCGTTGAAACGTTCATTTTGTTTCCTCCTTATCAATGAATTGTTTTTGACTATGGTTACATTTTATGTTGAAAAAAATGAGATATGGTAGACAATTTGATGAAAATGTCTACTGAATGAACAATATGAAAAAATTGTCTAAAGAATGAAATGAAAGGATAAGAAAAAGGATTTTGAAAAGATAATGATTTTCTTGTTTGTTTCTTTTTCTCTTTATTGTATAATGACTCTGGGTGATATTATGAAGAAATTGGATAAAAAAGCGATCATTCTATATATAGTCACTTTCCTTGTTGTTGTTTTAGGAGATCAGTTATCGAAGATTCTTGTTTCTTCTTCAATGATTTTAGGACAATCAGTCACTATTATAGATAATTTTTTCTATTATACTTATTCGCATAATAAAGGCGCTGCCTGGGGCATGTTTCCAGGACATGTAGAATTTTTTATTCTTATTGCATTGATTGCTTTGGCAGCTATGGCTTATTATTTTTATAAGACAAAAGATTATGAAGTTTTAACACGTTTTGGTATTGTTTTGACTTTTTCAGGAGCAGTAGGTAATATAATTGATAGAATTTCTTTAGGATATGTCAGAGATTTTATTGATTTTATTATTTTAGGTTATGATTTTCCAGTGTTTAATATTGCTGATATGGCGATTGTTATTGGAGTAGGATTAATTATTGTAGAAATTATTTTTGAGGAATATATTTATGGAAATAAAAAAGTTGGAAATCACGAATGACAACATTCGTTTAGATAAGTTGATCAGTCTTTCTATGCCTGATTTATCAAGAACATTAATTCAACAATATATTAAAGAAGGACATGTCAAAGTTAATGGTCATCAAGAGAAGGCCAGTTATAAAGTCAAATTAAGTGATCAAATCGAAGTGACTTTGCCTGACCAAAAAGAAATGGATGTTTTACCTGAAGATATCCCATTAGATGTTTATTATGAAGATCAAGATGTAATTGTTGTTAATAAACCAAGTGGGATGATCGTTCATCCTAGTCAAGGAATTTATCAGGGAACATTAGTCAATGCCTTGCTTTATCATTGTCATGACCTTTCAGGAATCAATGGTGTTTTAAGACCTGGAATCGTTCATCGTATTGATAAAGAAACCAGTGGTTTATTGATGGTTGCAAAAAATGATAAGGCCCATCAAAGACTAAGTGAACAGTTAAAAGAACATAGTGTTACAAGAAAATATGTGGCATTGGTTCATGGAGTCATTCCCCATCTTCATGGGAAAATCGATGCACCTATTGGAAGAGATAGCAATGATCGTCAAAAAATGGCAGTGACAAAACATAACAGTAAAGAAGCCATCACCAACTTTACAGTATTAAAAAGATATCAAGATATGACTCTTATTGAATGTCGATTAGAAACAGGAAGAACCCATCAAATCAGGGTCCATATGTCATATATTGGTTTTCCTGTTTATGGGGATCCTAAATACGGTTTAAAAAAAGATGATCAAAGTCATGGACAATTTTTACATGCTAAGGTATTGGGATTTATTCATCCTACGTCACATGAATATTTAGAATTTGAATGTCCATTACCTGATTATTTCCAAGCAAAATTAGATGAGTTAGAAGGTGACAACGATGAATAAAACAATTATTTCTTGGCAACAGTATTTTATGGGTATTGCTAAATTATCAGCATATCGTTCAAAAGATCCTAATACACAAGTTGGTGCTTGTATTGTTTCTCCTGAACATAAGATTGTTGGTGTGGGGTACAATGGTCTTCCTTGGGGATGTGAAGATGATAAGTTTCCCTGGATGGTAAGAGAAGGGGAATTGTATGATACTAAATATCCTTATGTTGTTCATGCAGAATTAAATGCTATCTTGAATAGTATTTCTCATCTCAAAGGATGTACGATCTATGTATCATTATTTCCTTGTCATGAATGTGTCAAAGCAATCATTCAAAGTGGTATTCAAGAAATTATTTATGAAGATGATAAGTATAATGGAACTGATAGTGATCGTGCAGCCAAACGTATGTTAGACGCTGCCGGTGTTAAATATACAAAGATAGCACCAATTCATTTAACGATTGAAAAATAAAAACTTCAGAAAATTTTCTGAAGTTTTTTAAACTAAATCTTTAATTCGTTTGTAATTCGTCATGTTTGTTTTGGTAACTTTGAATAACATTTTCTTACCATATTTTTTGGCAATTTCAATAGCTACGTTGTCAAGAGTATTACTAGTTCCTCTAGGTAGTTTCATTTTCAGACTTTTAGACATATTATTAAAATATTGATAAAACGCATAACGAGAAAGTATTGCAGAACACATGATACCGAGATATTCTTCTTCACCTTTTTGTTCAAATGAAAGGTCTTTAACAACAATGACTTCATTTTTTAAATAATTATAGAATGTTTTAGGAGAGACGAACTGATTGACGACTTTCTTATCAACTTTCATTGCCACTTTCTGCATGACATTTGTAATAGCCTGATTATACAGTTGTGCTTTAATATTAGCAAGATTCTTACCAGAACTCGCCATTTGATTGTAATGAGAATTATCCAGAATTAACAAACTATAAATAATGCGATCTTTAATTTGCCTAGCAATATCTATTATCTCTTGAGTTGACATTTCTTTAGGATCTCTGACATTGATGCTTCTTAGCCAATCATAATCTCGTTCATCAATATAACAGGCAACAACACAAAGAGGCCCAAAGAAATCACCAGATCCTGTTTCATCACAGCCAATGTGGGAAGACTTATAAAATTCTTTTGACGTGTTTTGAAGATCTGATGCTTTTTCAGCAACTGGCGCAGAGTTTACAACATGCATATTGATAATATTCATTAAATATGAATTATTATTTTTTGAAACATTCATGTTAACATAATCCTCCTTTGCGTACAACATAATTATATCATAATTTTAAGATTTTGACACTATATTTTTGTTTTGATACAATTATCGCGAGGTGATTTCATGGGAATTTTGTTAAAACCTTTTATTTTAGATGTGATTATATTATTTTATGTCATGATTATGCTTATTTTAGGATATAAAAAAGGATTTATCGTGAGATTGTATGATTTTGTATCAACATTTTTAGCAGCCCTGATTGCATATGAGATTTCTTATCCAGTATCTCAAGTATGGATCATTTATCAGTTAGATCCTCCTTTAGAAGTTTTATCACAAAATGTCAATCAGTTTTTTATCTTTGTGATTATTTTTGTTATATTTAAAGTAGCTTGTAAGATACTAGGTATCTTTTTGAAACCTTTGTTAAAAAAAATATTATCTTTTTTAAAGTTGACCGAGTTTTTAGATCATTTATTAGGTGTGATTTTGTCTTTTTTAGAAAGTGTGGTCATTATCTATCTTACCTTAGCGATGATTATCTCACCTTTGTTTTCGGGAGGTAAAGAGATTATACAAAATTCTATTATTGCTCATACTATCTCTCTTTCTGTGCCAGAGTATACAAGAGAGATCATGAATTTTGAATTGATAAAAGATTTTCATAATATTGACCTTAATCAAAAAGATACAACTTGTGTGACATTGGTAAGTGAGATACTATATAAGCTAGATACAGAAGGAATGGTGGACGAACAATCCTTAAAGACATTTATAGAAAGTTATTATTCAAAAATGGATGATGTGTCTGTTAATCAAAAGACATATGATCTGATAATCGAAATGTGTCATAAACATCAATTAGATGACCAAAAGGTATGTGAAGGAATAAGAGTGAGTGATGAAAATGAAGAATAATTTTGATATTTTAGAATTTGATGTTATCAAAAAAAATATAAAACAATATAGTTTCAGTTCAATGGCACGAATGCAAATTGATGGGTTAGCACCAATCCAAGATCTTGAAGATCTCAAATTGTTTCAAAATGATATTGATCAAGCAACAAAAATGATCTATGCCTATGGAAGATTACCAATCTCTCCTTTTGAGGATATTACTGAAATACTGCAAAAAGCAAATAAAGGGGGCGTTTTATTTCCCCAAGATTTTTTATTGATCATACAATTATTAAAGAATATTAAAGAAATCGATTCCTATCTAGATAATGATATTCCAATAAGTCATATTTATGACTATATGTCAATGTTATATTTACCAAAGGATCTGCTTCAAGCGATTGAACGATGCATTGATCCTTCTGGTCATATATATGATCATGCCAGTTATGAATTACAACGAATCAGAAGGCGCATAGTGTCAATAGAAGCCAGTATCAGAAAAAAGATTGAATCCATTAAAGTTGCTCATAAAGATCATTTGTCTCATGATGTGATTTCTAGCAGAAATGATCATCTGGTTTTGCCTGTTAAGATCTCTTATAAAAACCAAATGAGAGGAATCAGCCATGGTCAATCATCTTCTGGGGCAACGATATTTATCGAACCGGAAGAGATTGTTGCCTATAATGGACAATTGGCAACGGCTAAAGAAGAAGAACAACAGGAAATACATCGTATTTTATTAGAATTAACACATCAAGTGAAAAACTATTATCGTACTTTAACTGAAGACCTTCACATTATGATAGATGTTGATATGATTTTTTCTATTGCAACATATAGTAAGGCATTAGATATGGTTATCCCTAATATTGTAGAGAAAGGAAATGAGCTTTCTTTGATCAAAGCGAGGCATCCTTTAATTGATCGAGATCATGTTGTCGCCAATGATATTGTTTTACAAAGACCTAAAGATATCTTATTGATTTCAGGATCAAACACAGGAGGTAAGACAGTTGCTTTAAAAACGGTAGGTTTATTGTCTTTGATGGCCGTTTGTGGACTGCCTATTCCTGTTAAAGAAGCAAAGCTTCCTTTATTTGATGAAATATATGTTGATTTAGGAGATGAACAATCTATTGAACAGTCATTATCTACTTTTTCATCACATATGTCACGTCTTGTTTCGATAACACAGCATTGTACAGATAAAAGTCTGGTTATTATTGATGAAATCTGTTCGGGAACAGATCCTAGAGAAGGAGAAAGTTTGGCACAAGCTATTTTGACTTATTTACATCAAAGAGGATGTTTAACATTTGCATCAACCCATTATAGTGCTTTAAAACAATATGCCAAGGAAACTGATTATATTCAAATAGCCTCTGTAGAATTTGATCAAGAAAAAATGGTACCAACTTATCATTTGATCCAAGGTTCTGTAGGGAATTCTTACGCTATTGAAATATCAAAGCATTTAGGATTGAATGAAGATATCATTCAAAATGCTTATACTATTAAAAATAATTCATTATCTGTTTCTGAAAAATTATTAGAACAATTACAAAATGAAATGCAAAGTGTTTTACAGGAAAAAGAAAAACTCTTACAGATGCAACATGATGCTGATGAAAAAGAAAAAAAATATCATTCTTACATTGATAAATATCTCCAACAAAAAGATAAGCTGTTAGAAGAAGCTAAGGAAGAAGCAAATCTTTATCTTGAAGAAGCGAAAGAAAAAACGAATGTCATTTTCAAACAATTACAAGGACAAATCAAACCACATGTCGCAATTCAGGCAAAAAAGGAATTAGAAGAAGCCAAATATCAAAAGAAACAACAGAAGATTGTTGACAATCATGTCTTTCAAGCTGGCGATATCGTTAAAGTCTTGTCAGTGAATCGAGAAGGTGAAGTGATTGATGTTAATAAAAAAGGTATTTTAACAATATACATGGGTGGTATCAAGCTCAATGCCAAAACATCAGAAGTCCAATTCCTTCATCAAAAAAGAGAAGTGAAAAAAGAAACTTCGAATGCCAGAGCGTTGCGTAAAACAACACAACAAAGCTTTGAATTGAATATTATTGGTTTGCGCTATGAAGAAGCTATGAGAGAAGTAGATAAGTTTATTGATAATGCTTTGGTGAATAATTATTCTATGGTCAGGATCATTCATGGAATGGGGACTGGTGTTTTAAGAAATGGGGTAAGAAAGATGCTAGATAAAAATAAATATGTGAAATCTTATCGTGATGGAGGCGCAAATGAAGGTGGATTAGGTGCAACATTAGTTTATTTTGAATAAACAGTATATTAAAGATAAGTTATCGCTGTTACCTTTAAAACCTGGCTGTTATTTAATGAAGAACAAAGAGGGTACAGTCATCTATGTTGGTAAAGCGAAAAAATTAAAAAACAGGGTTTCTTCATATTTTACGGGAACGCATAATTACAAGACAACCAAACTTGTTTTAGAGATTGATGATTTTGAATATATTGTAACCGATAGTGAAAAAGAAGCTCTTTTATTAGAAATTAATTTAATTAAAGATTATGCACC
>CAMFRJ010000048.1 GCA_945981915.1 uncultured Erysipelotrichaceae bacterium | reverse complement strand
AAGATATTCAAAAACTTATTTTCAATTATCAAAATCATATTCAAGATTTTCTTGATAGTGATGTTTATCAATTAATGCTCAATAGTCCCTATTGTTACAAAGAAAAAGAATTTTCTTTTGTAAGTGATACAAAACAAATCATCCATGGAATCTTCGATGTTGTCTGTATTCAAGATTATCAAATTACCATCATTGATTACAAAACGGATAGAGTATCAAAAAATACTGCTGTTTCTATACTTGAAGAACTTCATCAACAACAGATGGATTATTACAAAAAAATCATGAAAATGGTTTTCCCTGATTATCAAATTCAAGCTATCGTCTATTATCTTCACATTAATCAATATGTCATCATATAAAAAAGATGTTCATAAAATATGGACATCTTTTACTGTTTATTTTGATATGATCATTTATTTTTGCTAATTGATAAAAGATAAGTGACAACAAAATGATAATCATTCCATGAATCCAGCTAACAAAGAAAACAAAACATCCCGCTATCGCAAAAACCAATGTGATAAAATATGCTAAAATAATTTTATTATCTCCTTACATATTATAGATTTTTCTTTTGAGCAATCACTAAAAATCTATGTGTTGTTAATTCATAAAATCCTTTTTCTTTGATTCTTTTTAATGCCTCTCCATAAAAATTAATAAACTGTTCATATTTTTCAACTCTTTCTGGAGAAATTGATTTCACAAAAGAAATAAGTGCTGCTAATGAATCAAAACGAATGCGTCCTATATCTTCAAAACCATTGATTAAATCAAACCCAATATCTTTTAAAGTTCTTTGACATGATTCTTTATCCCATTGCCCTTTAATTCTAAATGGAACAAACATATTGATGATTTCCTTATAGTTTTCACTACCAACTTGATCAACAATTAAATAACCATTAGGTTTTAAAACACGATACATCTCAAACTTATCATAATTTGCTAGTTCATTAATAATAACATCAATTTTTTCATCTTTAAAAGGCATTTTCCCTTGCTGAGTTAAAGAAGTCACCTTAATTCCCTTAGACTCTAACTTATCTTTAGCCTGTGTAGGATTTAATTCAACAGAATAAGTAATTGGTGGTAATGAATCATATTGTGAAGTAAATTCACCACCATCAACTGAGACAATCGCAACATGTTTGTCTTCTTGTAAATAAGCTTTTGTCACTTCATGTGCATCATATTCTGGAAGAGACTGTTGCATTAATTGATCTCCTTTTTCATGAATAGCTTTATCAACTTCTTTTTTGATGACAATAGCTTCTTTGATGTCATTTTTAAATCGATAATGAACATAATAGTGGTAAAGCACTTGTGCTAAAGTATTTCCAATCACACCAGCTGCCACAAATCCTAACAATTCTAAAAACCACATCGTTGAAAAAATAGTTTCATAAGATACCATCGTATAACAAACAACAGTCACAAAAATAATGGAAGGTTGTTTTTTATATTCATATTGATTCGCATAATTCATAAAGTATCTGATATTCGACGTTTTTCTTGCTTGTCTTCCTTCAAATTCAGCAAACCCAATCTTTAAAACTTGTAACATCAACACAAACATGATCAATGTTTCTACATAATAATTCATTTCATTACCTCTTATAAAATTCTTCACCACTCATACTATAATACTTTTTATAATTGGTACTTACTAAATATCCATCTTGATAGACTTTGTAATCACCATTTAAAGTCAATTCTTTTTCATAATCATTCATATTATAAATATGAGTTGTTCCACTTTTATTAAATAATCCATAAGTTTCATCATCAAAGACATAAATTTCACTTTCACCCATGAAATAATCATTGATGACCTTTGTTCCTTTGCTATCTAAAACAACATATTTTGATGTTGTTTTATATCCAGCATAATATCCATTTCCAATATATTTAAGCATCTGATATTGCTTAGAAATCTTCTTACCAGTTCGATCAATCAAATAATATTTTTCACCATCTTTAGAGACTATTGCAACTCCCTCTTTTGTAAAATCATCAGCATATTTAAAATACGTCTTGATCTTTTCTTTACCATTAAATGAATAATATTGATATCCTTTGCTTTGTACATATACAGGGAAAACACTTCCATTGACTTTATTCACTTCTGGATTTAATTGGATTCCCTTCACATCAATTTGTTTGTCATCATTAACAAATTGATGTGCGCCATAAACATTACTATCATTTTTTACTAAATAATTATGACAATCATTATAATAAGATGTCGCTTTCACATTTATTTTTCCATCCAAAGAAATTAAATATGTTTCTTCACCTTTTTTAGCATAGATTGTTTCCTTACTGATAGTAGCACTATCAATATGATTTTCCATATCAAATTGTACTTTTCCATTTTTATCAACAAAAACTAATCTTTTTGCCTGAGAATCTTGCAATAAATATCCTTTATCAAAATCTTGATAAAGCATATCAAACTGTCCTTTAATCTTAACTGATAGTCCTTCATCATCTTGACTAGATGTATCATAGATGACTGTTTTGTTTCCTTGACATATCACAATAAAAGAATTATAAAAACTTGCATAACTGATTTCTTTTTTACTTTCATAAAAAACATTTCCATCTGTATCTAAAACAGCATATTGTTTATCTTGATAAATTACAGGTAATCCATAGACTGCTATCTTGACTTTTTTTGAACTTTTATATAATTGCTTTCCTTCACTATTGTAGATGATCACATTTTTATCTTTATCTTGTGAAACAATGAGCTGACCAATATTTTGTAAAGTCTTTCCACTTTGATAGTCAATCAAAGTTTTTCCAGTGTTAGAAAGATAACTTGTTTTTTTCCCTTGATAAACCAAAAATCCTTGATCTCCAACTGCAACATATTTATCATACAAATATGCCGTTTTACGTTGTCCATCAACACACAAAGCATATTGTTCATCATCTTTAACAAACAAAGTCTGATTTCTTTTTGTATCCGTACATCCTGCAACGAAAAACATCATTAACAAGACGACCACTAATTTTTTCATATGAAGACCTCCTTATGGTATGTCTATTATAACACATTATCTATGATATAACATATATATTGCATTTTGATGAACATAAAAGAAAAGAAGCCTCAGCTTCTTATTCTATCATGATCTTACCACCATATTTTCTAATCTTTAATATATGGCATGATCCCTTACCAAAAACAGCTTCTATCTTTTCTTGATAAGTTGAAACAAAATCGTCTTCCACAAAAGCTTGCATTGTTCCTGCAAAGCCTCCACCATGAACACGACAAACTCCATGATCTCCTAAAATGTTTTGAGATAAAGCTAAAGCTAAAGAAACAGCTTGATGATCAACATCAAAATTTGAATAAACATTTTGGAGATATTTAAATGAACTATCACCAGATTCAACAATAACCTTTTTAAATTGTGTAAAATCATCATTTTGTAAAGCTTCTACAATACGTTCAACACGTTTATTTTCATTGAATAAATGAATAGCTCTTAAAATAGCACGATCAGAAACTTGTTCTCTTATGAGCGCTAAATTTTGATAGAATGCCTCTTCATCAACATCTCTTAAAAAATCTTGGCCAAAATATTGAGCCACAGCTTTCATTTCAGCAGGAATAGACGCATAATCAGCTGTCAAATCGGCATGTGAAGCATGAACATCAACAATACATAAACTATGATGATAACGTGCAAAATCAACATCTATTTTTTCTACAACTGGATGATCATTATCTTTGAAATCTATATGAATCAAGCTACCTACCGAGCATGCACATTGATCCATGAGACCACATGGTTTTTCAAAATAAACATTTTCACTATATTGTCCAATTTGACCAATGAATACAGGATCAACTGACATTTGATTATATAAAGCAGATTCAATTGTCCCAATCATAACTTCAAAAGCTGCTGATGATGATAATCCTGACCCTTGCAAAACATCACTTGTCATATAAGCTTGAAAACCACCAATTTGATATCCTAATTGCACAAATCTTGCAAGAACACCTCGAATTAACCCTTCTGAAGTTCCTGCTTCATCATCTTTTTTATCTAAATCAGTGATATTGATTTCTTTTAAATCATAATCATCTGATAAGACTTTTATACTATCATGTATCCCAACAACTGCAATAATATCCAGATTAATAGCAGCAGCTAAGACTTGTCCATGTTGATGATCCGTATGATTTCCACATACTTCGCTTCTTCCTGGTACAGAAATCACTGTAACATCCTTATCTCCATATAAAGAGATAAATTTTTCAATAGCTTTGATATATCTATCTTTTTGATTATCTAATAAATGGACATCAATATAAACATCATTGAATAGATCATCATATTGACAATCTTTAATTTGCTTGATTATTTCACTTGCTTTTTTCATATTATCTTACCTTAAACTGATATGATGTCACTTCATCATATGTATCACCTTTCTTTAAAATAACTGTTGGTTGTTTTTCATTATGAATACTATCAGGCATATTTTGTGTCTCAATACAAATAGCGTCTCTTTCTTTCATCGGTTTTCCATGCTTACCAAGCCTACCATCTAAATAATTAGCGCTGTAAATTTGTGCTTGTGGTAATGATGTTGATACAGTTAATTCAATACCTGTTTCTTGACAATATAAGATAACCTGATTTTCTTTTTGATTGAAAATAAATGGATGGTCAAATCCTCTAGCAAGAGCCAATTGTTCATGATCTTGATAGATTTGTTCTTTAATCTGTTTTTCTTTAGTAAAATCAAATGGTGTTCCTTTTGAAGAAACAATGTCTCCTGTTGTTAGACCATCTCCATCCACAGGTGCAAAATGATCACTATGAATACATAAATAATGTTGATCAATATTACATGGATGCCCACTTAAATTAAAGTAAGAGTGATTTGTAATATTAATAAGTGTATCTTGACTTGTCGTTGCCTGATAACGAATGACCAAACGATCTTCAATCAATTGATATATAGCATAAAAATCTAATCTGCCAGGGAAATTTTCTTCCCCATCTTCACTCACATAATGGAAGATCAATTGATCATCTTTGATTTCATAATCAAAAACCTGATAAGAAAAGCCTTTGATTCCTCCATGTAAACAGTTTGGACCATTATTGATAGCAAGTTGATATGTCTTACCATTTAAAGTAAAAGTTCCTTTTCCTATACGATTAGCAACTCTTCCTACCAAAGCTCCAAGATAAGCATCATAATTTTGATATTCTTCAATTGTTTCATATCCTAAAACGACGTCTTGTATTTGATTATTTTTATCCTTCACAAAAACATTTAAGATCGTACAACCATAATTTGTCACAACAACTTCTAAATGTTCATTTTTAAGACGCAAATAATCAATATGATTATCTAATTGTTTTATTATTTCTATCATATCTTTTTATCCTTTCTTGTCTATATAAACATTATATCAAATTAAATAAAAAAAAACCCCAAATTTAGGCTTCTTTTTCTAAAACATAATAAATCATATCTTTGATTTCTTTTTCATTGATTGCTTTCAACAAATAAACACTATTTCCCATTGCTGCAGCAAGCGCCTCAGGAACAATTTCATGTGAAATCAAATTTTCTTTAAACTTCATTCTAATTTGTTGATTATGTGCTTTATATTTTAATCCATTTCTTCTTCCTACATATCCAATACAATATAATTGTTTTGGTTCAATAAAACAACGATCATAAACCAAAGAATCAGCAAAAATATCATAAACATTGGCATTATATGAATAGTTCATCATATCTGGGATATAAGCCCCTGGTGCTCTCATATTAACTTCTAAGCCAATCAGATCACCTTTTCTTCCTAATCCTTGTCTATCTTTATCTAATCTGAAAAATTCAAAATGGAAAAATCTATTTTTGGCATGAAATGCTTTCACCACTCTTGTTCCTACTTCTTTGATATCACTATCTTCAACCATTTGTCCATAGAAAGATGTATCGCCACCTTCGTTGACTGTATCCATGATACTATCCATCATGACGTGACTTGTACAAATCAAAACATTTGATTGACTATCAGTAATACCATCAAAAGTTTCTACATGACCATAAATATATTCTTCAGCAATAAATGAAATATGTCTATCCCAAGATTTTAAAAACTCAGCAACTTCATTTTCATTTGATAATTTATAAGTTGATGAAGCACCTACTCCATTGTCTGGTTTAACAACGATTGGAAAACCAACAAGCTTGCAAAAATCATACAATTCCTGATCATTTTGGAACACCTTATATCTAGCAGTTGGAACTCCTGCTTTAGCATAAACAGCTTTCATCTTTGATTTATATTTCATAGATTCTAATTCAGCTGGTCTTAAACCATTTTTAATATTAAAGTCTTCTCTTAATTGAGCTTCTAATTCAAGCCAAAACTCATTTTGTGACTCAATATAGTCTATACGTCCATACTTCCCTATAAAAAATCCCACTGCACGATAAACTTCATCATAATTCTGTAAATTATTCACTCTGTAATATTCTACTAAATTATCTTTTGTTTCCCTCATCATTCCATCATAATTAGCATCACCGATCCCTAAAACAGTAACACCTCTATCTCTTAATGACTTACAAAAATTCCAATAATATGTTGGAAAATTTGGTGAAATAAAAATGACATTCATAAACTCTTTACCCCTCTTTTTTATAAAATATGATTGATGAAATATGGGAATTGAATTCTCCACCATGGCCAGTCATGATTGACATCATATCCCCAGAAATCAATCCATACATTGACCCCTAATCTATCAAAAGTTTGTTTCATTAAGCCTGCAGAACGAACCATATCATCTTCCCAAGCCCCTTGTCCACAACATAAGATAATATTTCTTTCATTATACATCTTGATATATGGATGATCTTTTGACATTCCATTTAAATATTTTAAAGGACTATTATTATAGATATATTCATCAACATAATTTCCAAAGAAAATATCTGTATCATAATAACCACTTAAAGCAATACATCCTTTAAAAATATCTGGTCGTCTAAGCATCATATTGCCGGCATGAGTCCCACCCATAGAACATCCTGTCGTATATAACATTTGTCCTGTGCCATTGATTTCTTTGACTCTTGGTACAAATTCATCACAAATATAATAATAATATTGTTCTAACATATAAGAACGATGTGCTGGATTTCCTGTTTCATCAGAATAATTTTCTTGATCGATACAACCTACACAAAACAATTGAATTTGTCCATTGTCAATCTTATCAGCAACTGTATCAACCATACCAAATCCTTCAAAGTCTTGACAATGACCATCTTGTGCTGGAAAAACAATGATAGGTACTCCCG
>CAMFRJ010000047.1 GCA_945981915.1 uncultured Erysipelotrichaceae bacterium | reverse complement strand
ATAATGGATTTGATCATGATCAAATCTATGAAAAATTAGATTGTTATAACTGGCTAATAGAAAAAAAGAAAGAGGGTCTTGTCAAACATATTGGATTTTCTTTCCATGATAATGCTAAAACATTGGAAGATATTTTGAAAAAACATCCTGAATTTGAATTTGTACAGTTACAGATCAATTATCTGGATTGGGAAAGTGAAGGAGTCCAGTCTAGAAAATGTTATGAAGTATGTCAAAAATATCATAAACCTGTGATTGTTATGGAACCTGTTAAAGGAGGTACGCTCGCAAAAGTTCCTGAAACTGTTGAAAAACTATTTAAAGATTATGCACCAGATATGTCTATTCCATCATGGGCCATTCGTTTTGCTGCCAGTCATGAAGGAGTCATGATGGTTTTATCAGGAATGTCTAATATGGAACAAATGTTAGATAATATCAGTTATATGAAAGATTTTCAACCTCTTGGTCAAGAGGAATTAGCACTTATTGATCAGGCAGTTGATATGATCAATGCTCACATTGCTATTGCGTGTACAGGATGTTCCTATTGTACAGATGGCTGTCCTATGAATATACCTATTCCTCAATACTTTTCTTTATATAATGCGGAAAAACAGGAAATCAAAGAGAAGGGGTGGACACCACAAGGAGAATATTATTCACGTTTAAGTCAAAAACATGCAAAAGCCAGTGATTGTATTCAATGTGGTCAATGCGAGGGAATCTGTCCACAACATTTATCAATTATTGAATATTTACAAGAAATTGTTAAAGAATTTGAATAGAAACATCATGAAAATGATGTTTCTTTTTTGATGATATGTTATAATAATATATATCTTTCATCAAATTGTGTCGAAAGATTAAAGGGGTGATTGTTTGGCAAAAATTAAAGATTTAAAGATTGAAAATATCGACAAGGTCAAGGAATGTTTTTATAATACCCAAATATGGACAAAAAATGAATTGTCTTTAAAAACTGGTATTTCTAAAACAGGAATCACTAATATATTAAAAATTCTCTTGGAAAAACAACTGATTTCATATATTGGTGAAGCGCATTCAACAGGTGGAAGAAAATCTAAACAATATCAAATCAATAAAGATTATTGTCATATTGGAAAAATTATCTTACAAAGAAAGAAAGAGATTTATAACATTAAGGTTCAAAGTGTTGATTTATTCAATCAATCAATTTATGAGAATCAATTGATTTCTCAAGTTGGTTCATATCAGGAATTGGTTGAGATGATATCAACATTATTAGATAATGATCATTTGATCAATATATTATGTTTAAGTATTCCTGGAATATGTGAAAACGGATATATCAGTGATTGTGATTTTGAAAAATTAAGACATATTGATTTAAAAGAACAATTCACACAACGTTACCATAAAAAAATAATGATAGAAAATGATGTCAATGTTGCTGCAATAGGTTTACATCATCTTTTGTCAATACCTCATCTGGCATTGTTATATCAGCCGGCAGTTGAATATATTGGTTGTGGTTTAATCATTGCACATCATTTATACAATGGTTTTTCTCATTTTGCAGGAGAATTGAGATATTTGCCATTTTATGATTATCAGATACAAGATGAGATGTTAAGAAATCAACCACAAGAATTATTAAGATTGCAAATTGAAACAATTTGTTGTGTTGTTAATCCTGAAATGATCTGTTTATGTAGCGATGTATTAAATAAAGAGGATATGAGTACAATACAATTTCATCTTCCTTTGCAACATATTCCTAAGATTCATGTTTTGGACAGCTTGGATATGTATTTAGATGAGGGTTTGTATGATATTGCGATAAATATTCAAAAGGAGGACAATGATGTATATTGATTATCATGTACATACTCATTATAGTGATGATTCTCTTTATCCTATGGAAGAATGTGTCAAAGATGCTATTAATCTAGGAGTTCAAGAACTTGCAATCACTGATCATGTGGATTATGGCATCAAAAACGATTGGGATGAGGATAAAGAAATCATATATCGGGGTCATGAACCATTGGCGAATGTAGATTATCCAAGATGGGAAAAAGAAATAGGTTATTTAAAAGAGAAATATAAAGGTCAGGTGTCCATAAAGATGGGGATGGAATTTGGAATGCAGGTACATACGATTCCAAAATATCAAAAACTGTTCAAAAAATACCCTTTTGATTTCATTATCCTATCTATTCATCAAGTTGAAGATAAAGAATTTTGGACGCAGGATTTTCAAAGAGGAAAAACACAAAGAGAAATATATGAGAGATATTACCAAGAAATGTTAAACTTGGTAAAATTATATAAGAATTACAGTGTTTTAGGACATATGGATCTCATTGTCAGATATGATCAAAATGGTACTTATCCATTTGAAAAAATCAAACCAATAATCACGAAAATTTTGAAACAAGTGATCAATGATGGTAAAGGAATAGAAGTCAATACATCATATCACCGTTATGGACTTTCAGATATGACACCATCACGTGATATTTTAAAACTTTATCAAGAATTAGGAGGAACTGTCATCACAATTGGTAGCGACAGTCATAAAAAAGAACATTTAGGTGCTTATATTGAAGAAGCAAAAATTGAATTGAAGAAGTTGGGGTTTCAGTATTATTGTACATTTGACCAAATGAAACCGATATACCATGAATTAGAGGAGAAAAAAGATGAAGAGTTATATTGATTTACATATGCATAGTTTATATAGTGATGATGGAGAATATACACCGATTCAGTTAGTTGATATGTGTGAAAAAGCAGGTGTTAAGATTATGGCTATTGCTGATCATAATTGGGTCAAAGCTGTAGCTGAAGCAAAGCAATATTCTCAGGAAAAAGGAATGATCTGTATTCCTGCAATTGAAATTGATTGTCAATATAAAGGAATTAATCTCCATGTTGTTGGTTATGGAATTGATGATAAAAATCCTGTTTTCAATCAATTAGGAGAAAATATTTTAAAACAAGAATTAAGTTGTTCATTAAAAAAATTAGAATTGACAAATCAATTAGGTTTTGAACTTACAAAGGCACAATTAGATGAATTATCTGATAATGGTGTTTATACAGGAGAAATGTTTGGAGAAGCTTTGTTGAAAGATCCACGTTATAGAGATCATGAATTGTTGAAACCATATCGAGAAGGTGGAAAAAGATCAGATAATCCTTTTGTTAATTTTTATTGGGATTATTATGCTCAAGGGAAACCTTGTTATACAGAAATCAAATTTCCTTCATTAGAAGAAACAGTACGACTTATACATGATAATGGAGGAGTCGCTATACTTGCACATCCAGGAAACAATTTGAAGGGAAAATTTGAAATTTTTGATGAAATGGTGGAAAAAGGTATAGATGGTGTAGAATGTTTCTCTAGCTACCATCAAAGTGAAGTTAATGATTATTTTTATCACAAAGCTAAAGAATTAGGTGTATTATATACATGTGGCAGTGATTTTCATGGAAAAACGAAACCAGCAATTGAATTAGGAGGCAATGGATGTTATTGCCCACAAGAAATAGAAGATAATTTAAAAAAATATCATTTGATTTAGGAAAAGATTATGGCAATTAAAGTAATTATTATGGATATCGATGGGACACTAGTTAATGATCAAAAAGTGATTACCCCAAAGACAAAAGATATTTTATTAAGAGCACAAGAACAGGGAATAAGATTAATATTAGCTTCTGGAAGACCTACCAGTGGTTTGCGACATCTTGCAAAAGAATTAGAAATGGATCAACATCATGGTCTCTTTGTATGTTTTAATGGAGCAAAGGTGATTGATTGTCAAAACAATGAAGTTTTATTTAATCAGGCTATGTCTGTAGAAGATAGTAAAGCTGTATTAGAACATCTCAAAAAATTTAAAGCAAGACCAATGTTTGATAAAGATGAATATATGTATGTCAATGATGTTTTTGATTGTTATATAACAGTCAAAGGTAAACCTTTTAATGTGATGCAATATGAATCAAGAGGAAATAGCTATCTCTTATGCGAAAAAAGAGATTTAGCAGAATTTGTTGACTTTGAAATTAATAAGATCTTAACTTATGGTGATCCAGAATATATGCATGCGCATTATCAAGAAATGATGGAACCTTTCAAAGACAGATTAAATTGTATGTTTACATCAGACTTCTATTTTGAATATACTGCTCAAGGAATTGACAAGGCAAAAGCATTAGATACTGTTTTGATTCCAATGGGTTATTCAAAAGAAGAAATGATTGCTTTTGGTGATGCACAAAATGATAAAACAATGATAGAATATGTTGGAACAGGTGTAGCTATGGCTAATGCCAGTGATGAATTAAAAGCTGTTGCTGATGAAATCACATTGTCAAACAATGATGATGGTATCGCAGCATCTTTACTCAAACATATTCCTGAATTAAACTAAAATAACGAACTGAAACACATGATGTTTCAGTTTTTTTATTTGAACTTTTACCAATTCTTTGCCACTCAAATGATATAATAATTTGGGTGATTATATGAATATAAAAGAGATCATAAGAAATTGTTGTATTTCAATAATTATTTTTTTTCTAACTTTTGTATTATGTTTGATTTTACATAGTATAGAATTATCACAGTCTTTGGTTGATATGCTATTTGTGTTAGCGGTGTTTTTAATTTCATTATTGACCGATGGTTATGTATACGGAATTATTGCTTCATTATGTGCGGTATTAGTATGTAATTTTGTCTTCGTATACCCTTATTATAGAATTAATTTTGTTATATTAGAAAATTGTATTTCTGCTATTGTAACTCTTGTTGTTGCTATAACAACATGTACTCTTACTATTCAAATAAAATTGAAGGAAAAACTGAAGTTAGAAAGTGAGAAAGAGAAAATGAAAGCTAATCTTTTAAGAGCAGTTTCACATGATTTAAGAACACCATTAACGACGATTTATGTGTCTAGTTTAGCACTTATTGAAAATTATGATGAATTAAATAAAGAACAAAAAATATCATTGTTAAAAGAAGTAAGAGATGATTCTGAAAATTTGATTAAAATGGTTGAGAATCTTTTATCAATTACCCGTATTAATGCTGATAATGTTAGCGTTGTAAAATGCCAATAGTTCTAGAAGAACTCATTGATACAAGGTTAGTTCAATTTAATAAAGCGCATCCAACTCAAAAAGTAGATGTTGTTATTCCTAATGAATTTGTTAGTATTCCTATGGATGCTATATTAATCAAACAAGTATTGATAAATTTATTAGAAAATGCAGTTATTCATGCACAAGGTATGACCAAATTAATTTTAAAAGTGACTCTTCAAAAGGAAAATGTCCTTTTTGAAGTTATTGATAATGGAAGTGGAATTGAAGAAGACAGACTAGAGGAACTGTTTACAGGTTATTTAGGAAGTAATCATATGATAGCTGATGCCAATCATCATAATATGGGAATTGGATTATCAGTTTGTGCAACAATCATAAAAGCACACGGAAGTACAATTCATGTTCAATCTAGTAAACATGGAACAACATTTTCTTTTCTATTAGCAAGGGAGATTATAAAAAATGGCAAATAATAAATACAAAGTATTGATTGTTGAAGATGATTTGAATATTCAAAATTTATTAAAAATGATACTTAGGACAAATGATTATCATGTTTTAAGTGCGTTAAATTTTGCAAGTGCAAAAACTCTCTGGTTATCTTATTTAGCAGATGTGATTATTTTGGATTTGGGACTTCCGGATAAAGATGGCCTTGAATTTATAAAATATATAAGAAAAGATTCTATTGTTCCCATTATCGTTTTATCCGCGAGAACAAATGAAAGTGATATCGTGTGTGCTTTAGATTGTGGAGCAAATGACTATATAACAAAACCATTTCGTGTAGAAGAATTACTTGCACGTATACGTGCAACATTGAGAAATACACGTCGTAACAGTGAAAATGGTGTTATTTTAGGAAATTATTTTCAATGAGAAGATTTGGTTATTGATTATGATAAACGATTGGTTTATCTCAATGATCAATTGATAAATTTAACACAAACTGAATATAATATCTTGACTTTTCTTTCATATCATGCAGGGAAAGTCCTTACTTATAATATGATTATCAAAGCTGTTTGGGGTTTTCCTGATTCTGGAAGTGTTAAGAAGTTACAGGTCAATATGGCAAATATAAGAAAAAAACTTGGTGTAAAGCCAGGAGATAATTGTTATTTTGTTAATGAATTAGGAGTTGGATATCGTATGCTTGAACCTCATAAATAATCTTTACCATTTTTTTACTATATAAGTGTTAAAATCTTAACCATAAAAGGTGGGGGGAAAATATGATTTTAAAAATAATACTTGGACTGTTGGGTGGATTAGCATTATTTTTATATGGAATGAAGATGATGAGTGATGGATTAGAAGATGCTGCAGGTGATCGCTTAAAATCAATCTTAGAAAAATTAACTGCTAATAGATTTATGGGAGTTTTAGTCGGTGCATTGATTACTGCCATTATTCAATCTTCCAGTGCAACAACGGTCATGGTTGTTGGCTTTGTCAATGCGAAAATGATGACAATCAATCAGGCTGTTTGGATTATAATGGGAGCTAATGTTGGAACAACGATTACAGGTCAGCTTATCGCATTAGATGTTGGACTCTTAGCACCTTTGTTTGCTTTTTTAGGTGTTATGATGATTGTGTTTTTTGAAGATCTAAGAATGGAATATTATGGAAGTATTATTGCAGGGTTAGGAATATTGTTTATAGGTATGGATATGATGTCTCAAGCAATGGTTCCTTTAAAGGATTTACCATTATTTGTAGAGATGATGACTAGATTTTCTCATCCATTCATTGGAATTCTTGTTGGGGCATTATTTACAGCTGTTATTCAATCATCATCGGCTTCTATTGGTATCTTACAGGCACTAGCCATGTCTGGTATTATTCAATTAGATCATGCAATCTATATCTTATTTGGACAAAATATTGGAACATGTATTACTGCTGTGCTTGCATCCTTATCAACAAGTCGCGAAGCAAAACAGACAACTATTATTCATTTGTCTTTCAACATTATTGGAACAATAATATTTACAGTGATTTGTATGATAACGCCATTAACATTATTAGTAGAAAGAACGGCTCCTGGTAAAGTTGCTTCACAAATAGCCAATATGCATACATTATTTAATGTTGTGACAACTGCTATTTTATTACCTTTTGGCCCTTATCTAGCAATATTATCAGAGAAAATTCTACCAATTTCAAATAACGAATCTAATACGAAATTAGATAATCTAAAAAAAACTATTGGGTTATCAGCTACCAATCTAGAAATAATCAATGAATTAGTAACAAATATGGTAGATTTAGCTTATCAAAATG
>CAMFRJ010000046.1 GCA_945981915.1 uncultured Erysipelotrichaceae bacterium | reverse complement strand
TTCCAGGAACGATTGATAATGATATTAATGGAACTGACGAAACTATTGGCTTTCATACAGCTTTATATAATATTATTGATGCTGTCAATAAATTAAGAGATACATCAAGTTCTCATCATCGTTGTTTTGTTGTCGAAGTCATGGGCAATCATGCAGATAATTTGGCCTTATATTCTGCAATTGCTTGTGGAAGTGAAGTTGTGATTACTGATAAAACAGGATATGATGAAGAAAAAATTATTCAATTACTAAAAATAAACGATAAAGATTATCATAAAAGACATGCAATCATTATTGCCAGTGAAAGAATTTTTGATGTTGAAGCATTGGCACAAAGAATTAGCGAAGAAACGAGTTTTTCAGGCCGCTCTATTGTTTTAGGACATATTCAAAGAGGAGGTTCACCAACTCCTGAAGATCGTATTTTGGCTTCACGAATGGCAGAAGCAGCCATTGATTTATTGTTAGAAAGACAAACGGGATTATGTGTTTGCTTAAAAGATAGTCAAATTGTCTCAAAAAAGATAGAATATGCTTTAAATGAACAAAATGAAAATCACGAAAAGCTCTATCAGTTATTTTATGAATTGGCTTAGTGATAATATTTATGTATAATAATTGAAAAGGAGCTAACCATGAAAAAGATACTATTTAGTGATATTGATGGAACAATTTTAGAGGGGCATCATGCCATTTCATCAAAAGATCAAGAAGCTATTCACCGTTTAAGAAAAAAAGGTCACTATTTTGCATTTTGTACAGGGAGAAATTTACAGGAAGCAAAAGCAATTGCTCATTTATTTGAATATGATTATATGGTTTTAAATAATGGGGCTATGATTGTTGATAGAGATGATCATGTATTATTAAGAAAGCAAATTAAGAATAAAGATGCTCAAGAAATCTTACAATATTGTTTACAACGATATCCTCATTTAATATATACATTTTATGATGGCTACAATACCTATGAATATATTACTCATCATGATACAAAAGTTTTAAAAGGTGATGATTTTGTCAAAATAGATGAAAATTTTGAAGATCTTTTAAAACAAATGAAAGATGATTTTGATATTTTTTGTGCTTTTCACCCCGATGAAAAGCTAGAAGAGATATTAGATATTCAAAAATACATAGATGATCATTATGAAGGTATTCATGGGACATTAAATAAAATCTATTTAGATGTGACAGTTGATCATTGTTCTAAAGGAACAGGATTACAAACTTTATCATCGATGATTGATGAGGATGTTGAAACTTATTGTATAGGTGATTCATATAATGATATTAGTATGTTTGAAACAGCTATGCATCCCTATACATTCCATCGTGTCAGTGATGATATAAAAAAACATACAGAAAAACAAGTGAATTATGTTTATGAAGTAATTGAAGAAATGTTGGAGGAAAACGAATGAGTTGGCAAAATAAATTAAGACAGGTAGAACCGTATGTGGCAGGGGAGCAACCCAAGATTGTCAATATGATTAAATTAAACACAAATGAAAATCCTTATGGTCCTACTGAAAAAATCAAAGAAGTCTTACAAAACTTAAATGAAGACAAATTAAAATTATATCCAAATAGTGATGGTGAAGATTTAAGACATGCACTTGCTAAGTATCATGGATTAAATGATAAACAGGTTTTTTTAGGGAATGGATCTGATGAAGTATTGGCTTTATCATTTTTAACTTTTTTTAATGGTAAAGAACCAATTTTATTTCCTGATATTTCTTATTCTTTTTATCCTGTTTATTGTGATCTTTATCAGATGGCATTTGAACAAGTTCCATTAAGAGAAGATTTTACAATTGATATTAAAGATTATCAAAAACCTAATTCAGGAATTATTTTTCCTAATCCTAATGCACCAACAGGTTTACTTTTAGGATTAACAGCCATTGAAGAAGTCGTAAAAAATAATCCTAATAGCATTGTGATCATTGATGAAGCTTATATTGATTTTGGTGGAGAAACATGCGTACCACTTATTAAAAAATATGATAATTTGGTTGTTATACAGACATTTTCTAAATCAAGATCATTTGCAGGTGCTAGATTAGGTGTTGCTTTAGGAAGTGAAGAAGCTATTTCACATCTTTATGATGTGAAAAATTCATTTAATTCATATCCAATTGATTATATTACACAACAAGTCGCTTTGGCTTCTGTTTTAGATAGTCAAGATATGAAAAAGAAATGTCAAATGATTATTTCTACAAGAGAAAGAACAAAAACAAAATTGAAGGAATTAGGATTTATTGTTCCTGATAGTTATGCAAATTTTGTTTTTGTCAAACATCCTCAAATTGATGGTGAAGAATTGTTTTTAGCACTTAGAAAAGTAGGAATCATTGTTCGTCATTGGAATAAACCAAGGATTGATCAATATTTAAGAATTACTATTGGAACTGATGAACAAATGGATCGCTTGTTTGCCTTTTTAGAAAATTATATTCATGAAAAAAGTAATGGTTAGCCATTACTTTTTTAAATTGATCCAATATCTTTGAATGATGATATGATCATCAAGAATTTCATCTTCTAAAATACCACCATTTGCCTGTATGATCTTAGCAGAAGCGATATTATCTTTACAACATGTCAGTAAAACTTTATCAAAATGCTGCTCATGACATTTGTGCAACATTGCTTGTAACATCATTTTTCCATAACCTTGTTTTCTTAATTTAGGTAAAACACTATAACCAATATGACCGCCATGATGTAGTAATGCAGGAGATAGTTCATGTCTTAGCTCCATGATACCAATCAACTGACGATTGCTTTTTTCAATGGCTAAATAGACTGTTGAAGGAACATATGATGGTCCATATTTTTGTTTTAATCTATTTTCGAAATTAAGCCATTGTTCATAACTTTGACAATCTTCTAAGCCTGCACAACCATTTAAACAATCATTATTATCTAACATCTCTTTTCTGTAACTCATGATTTGCTTTGCATAATCTTGATTGGGTAAGATCAGTTCTATTTCTTGTCTCCTTTGAAAGTTGATATTGGCTCTTTTGGCTAAGCGAGAGAGATCTTTTGTTGGCAGGTGATAATGTTTTCCATTCATCACAAAATGACTGCCACATTGTCTAAATTCAAAACTGACATTGTGTTTGATACATTGTTTTCTTAAATTGAGGATCCAATCATAATGAAGTAAACGAGCATGATAATCAGCTTCACCACCAGCAACAACTAATTCAATATCATCTAAATATCTTTCTATATGAATATTTTCTAATAAAGGCTGTGCAATGATATTTTTATGAATGATAGGCATATTTTTAAACAATGATAGTCTTTGATCAGCATTTTTTTGATTTTCTATCGTACAGCCAATAACGACATTAGGATAGCCGTTGTTCCAATTAGAAGGAATACATTGATAAAAGCGTTCAATTCTTTTTGTGAGAAAGAGAAATGTACAATCTTGTCTTTCTTTGATCATTTTCCAACATTCATCTCTCCATTGATCAGCTTCTTCAATAAAAAAATCAGATGAAAAACAGACATAGACAAGAGATGATTTCATTTTGTATTTTCCATTTTTGAATTTTTCGATAGGTTTATAAAAATCCTTTGTTTTGACGATTTGATTTGTATCGATATGTTTTTTCCAATCACCTTTATGGATATAACAATGCAAACATCCTTCACTATAACGATGACAGCCTCTCCAAGGGTTCCAAAATGACATCTTATTTATCCTCTTTTTGATAATCACTTGGATGAAGATGCCATTGTTCAACTTCATGGCAATGATCTTTAAGACCTAAATAATAGGCATCTAATTCACTCAATTCGTCAATCATTTCTTCACCAAAGCTAACACCATACATGATATCGTTGGAACAAATCTCTTGACAATGATCAACATATGCTTGCATTATATAGGCATTTTCATAATAGAGATCAGGAGCTCCAAAACAATGTAAGATTTCATGAGCATATGATGCAGGTGGTGTCAAGATATCATCAAAACATACAAAGATATTTATTATCTCTGTATTGAAGTCAGTTCCGTTTGAATGGGATAATGACCAAGGATTAATTGGATTTGTTTTGTCTGTATTAAAGAAAAACATATAAATGATATTTTCAGCTTGATATTTCTTCTGTAATGTATGACTATCTACTAATTGTTTGATACATTGTTTCTGTAAGGAGTACATTGAGATATTATCGACGACCATGTCTTCATTGAAAGTTGTAGTTAATGACAAATCATTATACTTTTGCCAATCATAGATAAATTCAGGAGAAATATGATATGGTTTGACCTGTTTTTTTATCCATTTTGTGGCTAATGACAAATATGATAAGGTTTGTTTTTTGATTTGTTGGTGTGCTGGATCATCAAAATTCCATTGTGTATTTTTATCATTTGCATAGATAGAAACAATGAGAGTATGATCTTTTATGAATCCGGCACTCCCATATTCACCTTGATATTGATTCATTTTGTATTGTGTCTTTTGTGGAATCGTCGCTGGTGTCTTGCTTGGTTGATCAATACAGCTTGATAATACCAAGAGGAACAATACCAGTATTATTTTTTTAATCTTTCGAGATGTCATGATAAGCCCTCTTCTTTATATCTTATATTTTATGATTATGTCTGTTAGTCAAACAATTTTTATCATTTTTTCATGATATCATATCTATTTAAAAAGAAAAATATAAAAGATAATAAATGAAAAAAGTCTAAAAAGTCATGGTTTTGACTTTCTAAACTTTGTCTGATAATTGTCTTGGCTATCTTCCACAACATTTTTTATATTTCTTGCCAGAACCACATGGACAAGGATCATTTCTACCTACAGTGACTTTTTTACTGACAGGTTTTCTTTTACCAAACTCACTTTGTGTTTTATTAACATTTTGATATTGTCTGACCAAATCAGTGTCATGGAGAGCTTCTAAGATGTCTTTAGAGAGCTTAAATAATGCTTCGCTTGATTTGTTGTATTCTAAAGTTAATGGAACATATTTTAAAATGATAGCTTTAGCTTTGTTTGGATCATCATCTTTTAAACATGATAAATAAGCATAAATGAGTTCTAGATCATTTGGATATTTTTTTAATAATTGATCAAAATGTTGATAAGCTTGTTGGATGTCTCCTTTAGAAAAAAGTGCTTGTCCAATTGAAATACGAAAATCATGAACATATTTATTGTCTATGAAAAGATCTAAAATGTTTTGACTTAATAAGATGACTTCATCATATTGTCGATTTTTCATATAAAGATCAACAAAGTCTTTAAGCCACTTACTGATTGATGGTTGAAACCCAAAGAAATTTCCTAGCTGCAAGAAGCTTATCTTTTCATTTTGCAGTTCATCAGACAATAGCTGATATCCTTTTTGCCATAATTGAATAGTATGATTTGTTTGATTGCTTTTTAATGCATCATATCCTTCTATAATATAGGATGTGAATTGATTTGACATAGTATCCCTCATTTCTTTATTTTAGTTTATCATATTTTTTGATCTTTCATAGATTTAATTTGAGATGTTGTCTAAAAAATGTATAATGTAAGTGGTGAGCACTATGGATAAAAAACATCAATCAAATTTATTAATCACAGTTTTATGTATGATGATCGTAGGAACATCTTTATGGTTCCTTTATGATAATTTTTATTTTCAAACATATGGTATAAGAACATATTATGATTATTTATTGTCAATATCTTCTACACATTGTCAGTTAGATAATTATGAATTATATAAGGATCAGTCAAATTATCATTGTGGAGATGGCATTTTAACTTTGAAGAATATTGAAACAATGATACCCGGACAAAAATATACTGTCTCTCTTATCTTAAAAAGTGAAGGAAAAGCTTATCCTGTCGATTATGAAATCGTTTATGGAAATGGTTATACTTATTCTTTGGAAAATAAAGATGATCAACAAGATCTTAAAAGTATTGATCAGGTTCAATTAGAAATTAGAAGTCAAGACCAGGGTTTGGTTTTTCAACAAAAAGTCAAAAAGAAAAAAGTTCAGGCTATCTATTGCTTTAATAAAGAATTTAAAATTGAAAATGCCTGCATTTCTAGTGATTTTATGAGATTGGGATATTTAACGACAAGTAATCAGGAAATGATTGAAAAATATCCTCAACTGATTATGGAATATCGTTATTTAAAAGATGAAAATGGCGATGAGGAAGATGATAATAATTATATCGTTTTTAAAAAATTAAAAGGTTCTACCAAAGATTATATTAATCATAAAAATTATGAAACTTATTTACATGATCAAGAAAAAAGAGGATCTTTATTAAAGAAAAAATTGAGTGTCGTGATTATTCTCTCTAATGAAAAAGAAAATTATACATTTAAGATGAATTTTACATTAGAGGCAGGTGAATAAGATGAATGAATATATAAAAAAAATGAAGAAAGATTTTTTGGTCATCTATCTGGCAAGAAATGGAATCATGACATTTGTGATTACGTTACTTGCCTTCGGAATAGATATTGCTTCATATTATCAGATTTCTTTCATAAAAGCTTTACAAAGAATATTCTTTAATAGTATTTATACATCTATGTATTTTGTATTGTTGTGGATATTTAATTATTTGATTTTTGAAATCTATAAGATTATCACAGATTGGTATGATGAAACACATCACACCATGATACGTTTTATGTTCAAAGAACATGATTATTCAGTGAATTGGTTATTGTATATCGTGATGGCTTTCTTATTGATACTCATATTATATCTTCCATTACCAGCTCTTTTTCAATATAATATTGTCATGATGTTTGGTTTTATGATCTTAAGATCAATAAAACAAATTTATAAAAATAGACTCTGATGAGTCTATTTCAATAATTGACTTAATTGTGTAACAAATTCATCTTTAGAATTTAAAGAATGATAATAGGCTTCAAAAAGAACACCTAATCCAGGTAAGATAGTTTCTTCTTTTGAAGCAATCCCATCATCAATGATTTCTTTAAGTTCTTGACTAGAAACGTTATGCAATTTTGTATAGATAGCTTGTCTTATATCCATTATGATCACTCCTTTTTTATAGTGGTCAAAGTTGAGGAATTTATACATGAAAGAGCAAAGAGAAATCACATTAAATGGTCAAGTCATCCCTTATGAGATACAATATAAAAAGATTAAGAACTGTTATCTAAGAATTGAACAGGGACAAGTGAAGATTTCTACTTCACGACTTTATTCTTTACAGGAGATAGAAAATCTGATTAGAAAAAATCAAGATATGGTTTTAAAACAAGTCGCTTCTTATCATCCTTTTGTACAATATCAAAATAATGGATATGTCTATCTATTTGATAAAAAATATAATTTAGTCGTTAGAGATTTCAAATTAAAAAAATGTGTCATTCATGAAAATGATATTTATGTTTATTCTGCACGTATTCAAGAGAC
>CAMFRJ010000045.1 GCA_945981915.1 uncultured Erysipelotrichaceae bacterium | reverse complement strand
ATATATACAATTTATTATCAATTTTTTTCGCTCAACAACCACTATATCAACCAAACAACAGCTAATCAACTTTTCTATAAAAAAATGCAACAGTTTTGTTGCATTTTTTTCTTATTTTAAAATAAATTTTTTAACAATAACTGAAGCAAGTAAGACAATTGAACCGATGAGTAATAAATAAAAACCAGCCCCTTTTGTTACATACGAAGAATAAGCACCTAAACTAGAAACTGTATCAAAGATTTCATACAATCCAAGTCCTCCAGTAATAATTCCCGCAATTAAAGCAATCATATCTTTTTTAATTAAGATAGTTCCTGCTGTAATAGCAGATAAAACTAAGAAAATAATACCATCTTTTCCATCGCTCATTAATGAAATGCTTTGTGAATATGATAATACGCTTACTGATGCAAATGGTAAAAAACAAGCAATAACAATGATGATACATCCCAAAAGCCCAATAATATTATTTTGTTTGATAAATTTATTTCCAAAACCTGTTGTATCTTTATCTTGAATAAATTGAGTCGTTGTACTCTTAATATCTTCAAACGTATTTTTTACCTGTTCTTGATAATTTGGTGTTTCTTTTCCCTCTACTTTTGCTCCACAGTTTGGACAAAATACATCATTTTCATGTAGCTCTTGTCCACATTTCATACAAAATGCCATAAAAAATTCCCCCTCTAAATTTTTTTATCAATAACACTCGCTATTTTTGTAATCAACAAATCAATAGCAACAGTATTTGTACCACCTTCTGGTATAATAATATGTGCATATTTTTTTGAAGGTTCTACAAATTGTTCGTGCATTGGCCTAACCGTATTTAAATATTGCTCGCAGACTGAATCTAATGATCTTCCTCTTTCTTCAATATCTCTTCTAAGACGCCTGATAAAACGAATATCAGCATCTGTATCAACAAAAACAAGGATATCACACAATTGTCTTATATTTTCATCATATAATACAAATAGTCCCTCTAATATGTAGACATCCCTTGGTGTGATCGTTTCAACAACATCACTGCGATTATGTATCGTATAATCATAAGTTGGCTTCGCAACAGTATTCCCCTTTTTCAATTCATGAAGTTGTTCAACCAACAGATCATTATCAAAAGCAAATGGATGATCGTAATTCGTTTTTACTCTCTCTTCAAAAGATAAATGACTTTGATCTTTATAATAATCATCCTGTTTAATAATGCATGTTTTGTGACTTCCTTTAAAATATTCATAAACAGCTTTAGCTATAGAAGTTTTTCCTGATGCACTTCCTCCAGCGATACCAATAATAATACTATGACTCATTGACGATCACCTTCCTTCCCATATCATTTTCTAAAAGTTCTACATCGACTTCCAAATATAAGATTTCCATTGGATGATTTGCAACATCCACTTCGTCCTTGTCTTCATTATAAATATGTTTGACTTCTACAACTATATTATCATGATATGGTGAAAAAAACTCTATAAAATCACCTTTTTTAAAATAATTTCTTTGTTCAATCATAGCCAAATGACTTTGATGATCATAATTTAATACTCTAACACAAAAATCCTGTGTCGGATGTTCATCCCTTTGATTGTATAGTTGACATGTACTATTAGGAAATTCATGGAAAAAACCTGTACACAAAGCGCGATTTGCTGCCTTTTGAATTTCTTGGTGATACTTAATATTGTCGATAAAATGATCTGGATCTTGGCAATAATCGTCTATCAATTTACGATAAGTAGAAACAACCGTTGCTATATAATGTAAAGATTTCATTCTTCCTTCAATCTTAAAAGAATCAATTCCCATTTCAATTAAATCGGGTATATAATCAACCAATGCCATATCTTTACTCGACATACTAAATGGTACAATTTGATCTTTATTTAATTTGTCACCATTTTCATAAATATCATAATACCAGCGACATGATTGTGAACAGCCTCCTCGATTAGCATCTCGCCTAGAAAAATAATTCGATAACATACATCTACCAGAATAATGGATACACATTGCACCATGTATAAAATACTCAAGATCAATCTCAGTATTTTTTCTGATTTCTCTTAGATCATCACCATTGACCTCTCTACCTAGAACAACACGATCAACTTTCATTTTTTCATAAAAAGAAATCGCACTCGTATTTAAAGTTGATAATTGTGTTGAAACATGAACTTCTAAGCGTAAATTCAATTGTTTTGCAAGATAAATAATATAAGGATCTGCAACAATGATCGCATCAACACCTATCTTATCTAGTGACCTTAAATAATCTGCTAAGCCACCAATATTATCCATATGAAGAATAATATTACATGTTACATGTATTTTAGATCCATGAAGATGTGCAAAAGTGACAGCTTCTTGAATGTCATTTAAAGAAAAATTAGAAGCACTTGATCGCAAAGAAAATTCTTTTCCACCAATAAACACAGCATCTGCACCATATAAAATCGCAACTTTTAATTTTTCTAAATTTCCTGCAGGAGCTAAAAGTTCAGGTTTTTTGACAATAACTCTTTTTCCATTAATGATTTGACTGATTTCTTTCATCTTCTTCTCTCTTCCTTACATCTGCAATTTTATAAACTGTAGAATCAAATAAAAAACTATGATAATACTTAATCTGTGGAGTTAACTTAATCAATAACTGTTTAAGTTCAATTGATTCTTTATTGTACGTTTGATTATCAATAGCCTCAACTGCTTGACAATATAAACTCACTATTTCTAATAATTCCATTTGTGACAAATATTGTCCATCAATATATAAGTAATCAAAACACATAAAATGATTAAGAACATCTAAAGCACATAGCTGTTTTGATGATAAAATATGGGTTCCATACTGATCTTCATAGATATGACAGAAATCATCTGTTCCATTTGCCTGAATTTCAATATTGGTATCTTTTGATACATCAAAAGTCAATCCTGTCACATCTTTATAATTGGATAATAACTTTCTTTTCGAATAAGCCATATATTCAACACCATGGACTTGTACCATAGTTTTGATAAAAACACGTTCTTGAATCATTTTTTTCTCTTCTAATGGTATTTCTCGTGCTAAAAAAGCACCATCAATTCCCATTTCTTTTAAAACATTTAAGGTCATACAATTTGTATTAAGCGTATCAGGTGCATATATTTTTTCAAAAGAATACCCTTCATCTTGACATATAGTCAAAACGCCAAAATCTTGAAACAAAATCCCATCAATCTGGCATTCATTTAAATCATGTAAATGTTTTTTCAAATCAGCTAAGAGATGTTGTTCTACCAAAGCATTGACTAAAACAAAAACTTTGATACGTTCATCTTTTTCTTTGAGTTCTTTTATTTCTTGAAATGATAATGTCAATGCCTGACGGCACGAAAAAGAAGGCGCACCAACAATGAAATGATGAACACCTAACTGTAAATAATCATATATATAATCTAAACTATTCAAATTAACGATTAAAGTCATCTTTTTTCCTTCCTTTTAATAACGCAAATACCATCACCCACTTGATGATATTCAACATCATATTTATCATGATTTAAAATCCAATCTTTAAATCTCTTTATTTTTTTTACCAATTGTTTAGTATTTCTATTTTTGATATGTTCAATATCAAAAATCATTCCATGAAAATCCAAATTATCAACAATACATAAACCATTGTCTTTCACCAATGGCATATATTTTTCAAAAAACTTTTGATATTGAGCTTTTGCAGCATCAATAAATAAACAATCAAATTGTTGATGAATCAATTGTTGGCAATCAAAAGACAAAGCATCATCTAGATAAATATGAATTTGATCATTCAAACCATTTTCGGCTATATTTTTTACAGCCTCTAAAAATCTTTCTTCATTTAATTCAATTGTTTCAATTTCAAAATCATCAATATTACTTGCCATCATCATTGCTGAGTAACCTATTGCACTGCCAATTTCCAAACAACTGTGACAATGATGATCTTTAAATATTTGTATTAAAAACTCAATTCCTTCTTTTTGCATAACAGGAATATGTCTTGACAATGCATTTTTTTCTATTTCATCAAAATATTTCATATTAATACCACTTATTCTTACTTACATTTTCTTGATGCTTTTCAAACGTTTTTGCATAGAGAACTTTTTGTTCCTTTGTCGCAAAGAAATAATAATAATCAGATGTCTTATAATTTAGCACATCTTGGATAACATGAGTTGAAACTGAACTAATTGGTCCCACTGGTAATCCATCATGACGATATGTATTATATAATGTATCTTTATTTAAATCCTGATAGTTAACATCTACTTTTGTGACCTGATTTCCATAATTCACTGTTACATCACTCTGTAAACGCATAGGTTTATTTAAACGATTGATCAAAACACCAGCAATTAAACGACGATCTTCACTATTACTAGGTGATTCTCTTTGAACAATAGATGAAAGCGTCATCATTTCATGAATTGTTAATGTTTTTTGACCTATCTGAAATGATTGAAGTTGCTTTTTATATTTTTCAAGATGTTTTTCTGTTTGATCTAACATCATTTTTGTAATAGATTCAATATTTGTTGTCTCCTGAGTTAAAAAATATGTTTCTGGTGCTAAATATCCTTCTAAAGGATAATAAATACCATCTTGCAAAATATCATCTGTTAAAAACCAGTATTCTTGAATCAAAGTTTTTAAATAATTCTGATCCGCCCATTTTGCAATGATATCATGATAAGCAATCCCTGTACTTTTTTCAATGGTCTTTGCATAATCAACAATCGTATGACCATCAACAACTGTTATTTTTGTATTAGAGATATACTCTTTATCCTGACCTTCTATAATTGATAACATCTTTGATAGATCCATATTCTTGTTCAAAATATAACAATTGCTTTGAAAATGAAAACTATTCATTTTTAAATAAATCTTGGCACAAAGAGGACTTTGTATCAAACCATTTTTATCTAAAATTTCTATAATATCATTACCACTGCTTCCTTTTGGAATAGAAACAACAATTTCCTTATCATCATGCGATACTGCTGATATTCCATGAAAATAATAAACCAATGTTCCTCCTATCAAACATATCAATACAATCAAAACAAGTGCTAAAATTTTTCTTTTTTTATCCATCTCTTTTAACATTTCCATATTATTCCCTCATCTTGTAATATTATAAGTGATTTTGTCATGATATTCAACAAAAGAAAAAGGCAATCAAAATTGCCTTAGAATTTATTCACAAATGGAGTCAATTTGACAGGTTCATTCACCATACAACTAAACTTAGTTTCAACAACCATGCCACCTTTTTCTTTTCTATATTGATAAGATTCAATAATACCGCCTTTTTGACAAGCGACAACAGTCCACTCATTTCCTTCTTCATTATATACTAATACATCAACTGGATCAGGAGATGTATCCTCAAAATCTAAATAAGTTAATGTTCCATCTTCTTCAACATCAAATAACGCTAATGAATCATGACCTTTATTAGTTACATAAAGATGAGTCTGATCAAAATTAAACTTCAAATCTGTTGGTTCATTGTCATATTCATCATCTTTTGGATATGTATCTACAGTTTGTAATAATTCGAATTTTAAATTTTCATATTGATAAACATCAATTGTACTATTAATTGCATTTAAAACATAAGCTCTATTTCCTGATTCATTGAAGATGACCTTTTTTGGACCATTACCAGGTTTAACATCAAATGAATGAACATTATCATAAACTATTGTCCCATCATCTTGTACATCAAACAAACATAATTTGTCTAATCCCATTGCACATACAATTATTTTATCCTGATCTGGTAAGTAATCTACAAATGTAGGATATGGTAGAGCCTGTTTAACTGGTACAGTCCCTTTTCCAGAAAACTGATATCCACCAATTTTTGTAACCAACTTTTTCTTTGCAATTCTAAATGCAGATAATTCACCATTATAATAATCAACCGCAATGAGTTTATCAGCAGTATCTAGATCACCATTTGTACAAGCATGTACATATGTTTTTCCCTGATCAGTGACTCTTGAAACAAGAGCCAATGTTTCAGCAGTCGCCGCATACGAACAAATACCACCATCATCTTTTGAACCAGTTCTATTTCGATAAGTAATGCATACAAAACGACCAAAATTAAAAGAATAAAATGGATCTGTTGGTGTAGAAAAATGTCTCTTGAAAATCAATTCACCATTTTCTACATCAATTTGAAATGTATAAATTCCTCTTGTTTGATTATTTCCTAAAGAATTCACAAAAAAAGCTTTTGTAATTCTTCTTTTACCACCAAAAAATAAAAATGCCATCTTTATTTACCTTCCTTTTTTTGAATACTACACCTTGATTGTGAACTGAGTTTGAACCTTTCAAAATGAAACAAAATGCTCTTGACTAACTGCATAAATAAAAGCTAATTGATCATTAGCTTTTATCCATTTCATTCTTCATTATCATCTTCATCATTTGAAACAAAAGATGCAAATACCTCTTCCACTAACTCCCATTCATGAGGATCTTCAATTGGTAATAAACGCCCATCTTCTGTATAAATTGAAGCTTGTGCTGTTGGCTCATCATCATTTGGATCAAAATAGACAACATATGAATTTCCATTTTCTTCGTTATCAAAAGTAAATAAAATTTCATATTCAATTTCATTTCCTTGATCATCAGTAATTACAATAATATTTTCTTCCATATTAATCTTTCTATCTCCTATCTAGATAACCTTGTAAGATAGTCACTGCAGCCATTTTATCAATGACCTTTTTTCTTTTCTTTCTAGAAACATCTGCAAAAATTAATTGACTTTCTGCAATTTTTGTTGTTAATCTTTCATCAACCAAAATAACTTCAATTCCATCAATTAACTCTTCTAGCTGTTTTTTGAAAGCAATCGATATTTCTCCTCGTTCGCCAATATCCCCATTCATATGTTTAGGTAATCCAAGAACAATAGTTTTGATATCATTTTCCTTAACGATTTCTTGAATATGTTTAGCACAGGACAAATAGTCATCATCCTTAAAACGATAGGTTTCGACACCATGGGCAATCATGCCTAATACATCTGATATGGCTACACCACATGTTCTAGAACCTAAATCAAGACCTAAGATTTTATTCATTAATCTTTCTCCATATAAGATTTTACTAACTCTTCAATAATCTCATCCCTATCAATTTGCTGAATAATATTTCTTGCATTTTTATGAGACGAAATATATGCAGGATCATTAGATATCAAATATCCAGCAATTTGATGTACGGCATTATAACCTCTTTCATTTAATGCAGTGATTACAGTTTTTAAATTACTCTTAATAATTTCTCTTTTCATTTCTTCTGAAGAAAAGATTCTTGTTTTTGTCATATCTTCCATCTAAGTCACCCTCTTTTTATCGATATATATAATTATACAGTAATTATATAT
>CAMFRJ010000044.1 GCA_945981915.1 uncultured Erysipelotrichaceae bacterium | reverse complement strand
TCGGAGATGTGTATAAGAGACAGCTTGATAATATTGGACAATATGTTTGACAATAGATAAACCTAGTCCCGTTCCACCAGTTCCCTTATCTCTTCCTTGATCACATCTAAAAAATCTTTCAAAGACTCTACCTTGATCAATCAAAGAGATTCCCTTACCAGTATCGGACACTTCAATAATTAAATTATCATCTTTTTGATAAGAATTCATTGTGATTGTCCCATCTTGTCGATTATATTTCACTGCATTCGTTAATAAATTATTAACCAATTGATAAATAAATTGATGATTAGCATAAAAAGTCACATTTTCAATATCACAAGTCAAAAGAATATTCTTCTTTTGCATTTCTACTTTCAAAGAATCTGCAATCTCATCAACAATTGGTCTTAAAGTGAGCGGATGATCAACAACTTGAATATCTTTGTTTTCAAGGCGAGAAATCATCAGTATATCATTGATCAATTGTGACATTTGATCAACTTCTTTAAGAATCTTAGAAAGAGATTGTTGTTTGATTTGTGGATCATCAATCATGCCTGCCTGTAATAATTCACTATAACCTTTAATTGATGTCATTGGTGTTTTTAACTCATGAGAAACATTTGAGAAAAACTCCTGTCTCATTTTCATTGCATTGACCGATTCAGTCACATTGACAAATAATAATGTCACACCATAATCCACTTTTGAAATAAAGCATCGATAAACTTCTTTTTCTTTTTTTACATCAACAATTTTTGGTTCTTCACCAATTTGTTTAAGTTGATCGATGATTTGAAAATCAAAGATATAATCTCTGATTGATTGATCTTGTGTGAGATGTGGATACAATTGTCTAGCCTTTTCATTACACATCAAAATAATACCATCATTATCTGTAAGAATAAATCCCTCATTCATTTGATCCAAAATACTATTGATCTTAATACGTTCCTTTTTCAAAGTAGATAATGTTTCTTGAATTGTAGAAGCTTGTTCTTTAATTTTAGAAGCAATCACATTAAATTCTTCATATTCATAATTATCAAAATGAAGTGTTTCATTATTCTTCATCTTCATAATTTCATTATTCATATCAGATAAAGGATGATTTAATGTTTTAGAAAATTTATAAGCAAAAAATAATGCGATACATAAAGATAAACCAGATGATATAAGCAATGGTTCTAATAAATAAGATGCATTATCAAATAGACCATTATATGGTATAGAAATTCTAATAATATGACTTCTATGAAAATAAGCAACATACAAAAGATTTTTCTTTAAAGTCGTTGAATATCTCGTTGCATACCCCACACCATCTTTTAAAGCTTCTTTCACTTCTGTTCTTGATGAATGATTATCTGTAATGGATGATTTATCACTATCAGCCAATACTTCCCCGGAATCATCGATGATCGTTAAACGTGTATCTTCACCATAGGCCACTCCATTAAGCTGAACAACCTGTTCTTGTAATGGACTTTGATAATCAAGTTGATGATCAATCAACTTGACAGAGTATAAAAGTTGTTCCTTGGTATTATTAAGCATTTGATCTGATAAGATCACAGTTGAAACAACCGAAGATACACAAAGTGTAATAATCAATACGATTGTAAAATATTTAAATATTGCCTTTTGCATCGTCTATAACCTCTTCAATAAAACGATACCCTACACTTCTTACAGTTTTGATATAATGGTTTCCATCATCATTCAATTTAGAACGCAATGCACGAATATGAACATCAAGAGCACGTGACTCACCAATAAAATCATATCCCCATATTTTATTTAATAATTCATCTCTGCTGACAACTCTATCTTTATTTTCAATTAAATATAACAATAACTTATATTCTTTGTTTGTGAAAACAAGATCTTGTCCATTTTGTTTGACAACTCTTGTTTTCTTATCAATAACTAAAGATGCAGTATGAATTTTTTCTTCTTTTGGTTGTCTTCTTCTTAATAAGCTTCTCACTCTCGCTTGTAATTCAAGAACACCAAAAGGTTTTGTCATATAATCATCACTACCACTATCTAAACCATTGACCTTATCAATCTCTCTATCTTTTGCACTTAAAATAAGAATCGGTAGATCACTATCAAACTTTCTAATTTTTTTAATAGCTTCAATACCTGACATTTGAGGTAACATCAAATCAAAAATAGCGAGATCAACATGATCGTTTTCTAAAGAATCTAATGCCGTGATAGCATTATCAAATAAAGAAACCTGATAACCATTATTTGTTAAGGCTATGTTAATAATTTCTCTAATATTTTCATCATCTTCTACAACATAAATATGTTTACTCATGAAACATCCCTCCTGATAACATAATATTAACATAATTTTCATCTTCTTATGTTATGTTTATGTTAAGAAAAACAAAAACGTTTCTAAATTAATCTTGTATCATTAACCTTTCCTGTTTGATTAAATTCAACCCATTCACAAATATTGACAACATGATCACCGATTCTTTCAAAGTATTTTGCGATCATCAAAAACTGAATGGCTAAATCAACATGATCCTTATTTTCTTTAACGATTTGAACAAGTTCTAATTTCACTTCTTCAAACAACTGATCCATTTCACGATCATGTTTTTTAACTTCATTTGCTTTTTGTATATCATGTTCATGAAAAGCACTTAAAGCACTGGTCACCATTTCAATCGCTACACGTGCCATAGAAGGAATATGTTCAATCATTAAATAGCTATCTTTTTCATCCATTTCTAAAATTAGTTCAGCAATATCTGCACTTTGATCTCCAATTCTTTCTAAATCAGTGACAACCTTTAAAGCTGTTGAAACATCTCTTAAATCAGA
This sequence comes from uncultured Erysipelotrichaceae bacterium, assembly GCA_945981915.1. Lineage (GTDB taxonomy): Bacteria > Bacillota_I > Bacilli_A > Erysipelotrichales > Coprobacillaceae > Faecalibacillus. Next base: position 4,654 of record CAMFRJ010000044.1, on the reverse strand, counting down.
AGCAACAGGCTGTTGTTTTAAAATCAAAGATAAACATTTTGACTCTACAGACCTTTCGACATCATTGATAGCTTTATCATTTCTAATAATCTCTTGTGCTAATTCCAAATCATGATTTTGAAAAGCTTCTACACAACGATCAATAGCTTCAATCACCAAATGACACATTTTATCTAATTCAACATGCATATTATTTAACTCTATATGAAATTGACTTCTTAACATACTTGTCTTCTCCTATCCAAATCTACCTGTAATATAATCTTCTGTTCTTTTGTCTTTAGGTATAGAAAATATATCTTTTGTTTGTCCATATTCTATCATTTCACCAACCAAGAAAAATGCAGTATAATCAGCAATACGACTCGCTTGTTGCATGTTATGAGTCACAATAGCGATCGTATATTTATCTTTAAGATCTAATAATAATTCCTCTATCTTTAAAGTAGAAATAGGGTCAAGAGCACTTGTTGGTTCGTCCAATAAAATGACATCTGGCTGGACTGCTAATGCTCTTGCGATACATAGTCTTTGTTGTTGCCCTCCTGACAAACCTAAGGCACTGGTATGAAGTCTATCGCTCACTTCATCATACAAAGCAGCAGCTTTTAAGCTTTCCTCTACAATACGATCCAATTCTCTTTTGTTTTTGATTCCATGAATTCTTGGACCATAAGCAATATTATCATAAATAGACATAGGAAATGGATTAGGTTGTTGAAAGACCATTCCTACTTTTTTTCTTAATACTGTCGTATCAACTTTTTCATCATAAACATCTTCACCATCTAATAAGATAGTTCCTTCAATCTTACAGTTTTCTACATAATCATTCATTCTATTCAATGTTTTTAAAAATGTTGATTTTCCGCATCCAGATGGACCAATAAAAGCTGTAATTGCATTTTCTTTAATATCTAAACTGACATTTTTTAATGCATGTTTACTTCCATAATGTAAGTTGACATTTTTTGCTACAATTTTATTTTCCATATTAGTTTTTCACCTCATGAACATCAAATTTTTTAGTGATTAATTTAGCAAGCATATTGAGTCCTAAAACAATCACTATTAATACTAACGCAATAACAAAAGCAACATCATAATTCCCTTTAGCCATCTGTAAATAAAGTTCAATCGTCAATGTTCCACCACTAGATAATACATGAGTAAAAATATTAGCTGGTAAGACATGGACTGAGCCTGCTGTAAATAACAATGCTGCTGATTCAGCAACAATTCTTCCCATCGCTAAAATAACGCCTGTTAAGATTCCTGGCATACAACTAGGAAGCAAAACAGTTCTAATCATATACCATTTTGTTGCTCCTATCCCTAATGCTGCTTCTCGATAACTTTTTGGTACTGTTTCTAAAGCTGTTTGCGTATTTCTAGAAATAATCGGTAATATCATAATAGCTAATGTTAAAGACCCAGTTAATATAGAAAATCCAAAACCACAAAATGTACCAAAAAATAACATTCCAAATAAACCATAAATAATAGATGGTATCCCTGATAAGACTTCTGTTGTAAAGGAAATAACATCGACAAATTTTTTATTTTTTGCATACTCGTTGAGATAAATAGCTCCTCCAATACCGATTGGACAAGCAATTAATAATGTTAAAACAATAATATAAAGTGTGTTGATAATATTTGGTAATATTCCTACTGTATCATTGATAATACTCGTCGTGTTCATCAGATATGAAAAATTGAATACTGGTAAACCACGATAAAGAATATAGCCAATAATAACGACTAGAATGAAAACTGATAAAAGACTTGATAAATAAATAAAGAAGCTCATGCTCTTATCGCTTATTCTCTTTCTTTTTTCAAATATCGAATTAGTCATGACAATCCCCTTTCTTAAGAATAAATGTTAAGACAAGATTGATAATCATAATAAAAACAAATAATACTAAACCTATTGTAAATAAAACTTCACGATGAACGCCACTTGCATATCCCATTTCTGAAACAATTGCTGTTGTTAAAAATCTGACGGAATGAAATGGAAATGGAAATGTGACAGCATTACCAGCAACCAATAAGATGGCCATAGCTTCTCCTATAGCTCTACCAACACCTAAGACAATAGCTGACATAATACCATTTTTAGCAGCCGGTAAAACAACTTTAAAAATTGTTTGTATTTGACTTGCTCCTAGAGCTAATGAACTCTTTCTTAAATCATCAGGAACAGACTTTAAAGCAGTTTCTGAAATATTAATAAGTGTAGGTAAAATCATAATGGCTAATACAATAATAGCCGATAATAAATTAGCCCCACCAGTAAATTGATGAGATGTATCACCTTTATAGATCAATAGTTCTAACTTATACATCATAGGATTAACAATTAATATTCCTAACAAACCATAAACAACTGAAGGAATACCGGCTAATAATTCAATAGCTGACTTTAATATCTTTCTGACATGCTTGTTCGCCATTTCTGCGAGATGAATAGCTGTCAATAAACCAATAGGTACACCAATCAAAATGGCTAAAATAACTCCGACAATTGATGTTAAAATAATGAGCAAAATACCATATTGTGGATCACTGGCAGTTGGTGCCCAAGTTGTTTTAAACAAAATATCGATAAAACCTTCTTTAAATAATGCTGGTGTTCCTGAAATGAGCATATAGCCAGTAATGGAAACAACTGCAACGATCGACATAATAGCACAGCCGCGAAATATGATCGCAGCTGTTTTTTCTACTATGGATTTCGTTTTATGATTACTCACAATAGATAAGAAACGATTTTCCATATATGAAATACCTCTTATTTAGCACTAATTAAACCAACTTTTTTAATGACTTCTTGACCAGCATCACTTTCAATAAAATTAAAGATTGCTCTTACATTTCCTTTTTGTTTACTGATCTCACCCTTTGTTGCCATAACGAATGGTCTTTGTAATTGATAAGATCCATCTTTAATTGTTTTTTCTGAAGCTTCAACATCATTTAATTTTAAAGCTGTCACTGTATCATCAACAACATCTAATGAAACATAACCAATTGCACCTTCTGTTTTGGCAACTTTTGCTAAAACTGCACCAGTTTCATTTAATTCTTGAGCATATTGACATTGATCTTCAATCTTTAATAATTCTTCAAATGCTCCTCTTGTTCCAGAACCAGATTCACGTCCAATCACAACGATAGCTTGATCTTGTCCACCCAATTCTTTCCAGTTTTTAATTTCTCCAGTATAGATTTTTGTTAATTGTTCAGTTGTTAAATTCTTAACAGTATTACTCTTATGAGTAATCATTGCGATACCATCAATAGCGACAATGTTTTCTACTAAACCTTTTTCCTTTTCTTCATCTGTTAAAGCTCTTGAGGAATCACCAATATCAGCGCTACCTGAAGCTAATGCTTCTAATCCAGCACTTGAACCTGTAAACTGTGCTTCTAATTGTAAATCTGGATATTCTTCTTTAATGGCTTCTGATAAAGCGTTCACAAACTTTTCCATTGAAGTTGATCCATTTAAACTTACCTTTCCTTGAATGGATTCTGAGTCACTACTTGAATTACCACAAGCAGTTAATCCTAGGCATAACAAGCATGCCATAAAAATACTTAATATTTTCTTTTTCATTTTTTATACTTTCCTTTCCTGCCTTCTTAAGACACTTCAATAATAGAAAAAAAACAAACAAGAAAAAATCAAGCAATCGTTTGATTTTAGTAAATTCAATGTAAATAAATGTTAAGAAAAAGAATGCTTTCGCATTCTTTTATTGATATTTTTTTTGCATCAAAGATATTCTTTTGAGCATATCTTCTTTTAATTGAAGTGGTCTCACGACTTCTACTTTATCTTGTAACATCATTAACCAACCAATCAATCCTTCAGATATTAAAATATCTTCTGCCTCTAAAACATATGTATCATCAAATATTTTTTTCATTTGACAATGACTTTTAAAATGATCAACAACTTCTCTCATAATAGAGTGATGAAATTTTATTTCCAAATTATCTCTATACCCCGATACATACATATTCACATTTCTATCCAACTCTTTTTCAAAATCATATTGTTCCTGAATGTCAATAAAACTACTCTTATGATTTCTTACCAATCTCATTCTATCTAAACGATAAACACTCAATGAATCCTTTCTTAAATCAAAGTATCCCAAAAGATAATATTTAGAATCTCTTTGAATGATTTTATAAGGTGAAACAATATAGTACTCTTCATTAGTCTTGTCATTTCCATGTCTTCTATAAATCTCTACTAATTGATTATCTTGAATTTCATAGTTCACATATTTAAAATAGATTGTTTTCTTTTCATGAATCGCTTTGATAATGGTTGTTAAATTTAATAAATAATGATATTCATTTTGATTTGTCACTAGAGGATTGATAGTAATACGTGATAACTGTTTAGCAGAACTCAATGATGTTAAACCTTTAATAAATTGTGCCACTTCATCTGCATTGATATCTTTATTAAATAAAATACTATCCAATAAATACTGTAATTGTCCATCATTAAAATATTCTTCTTCTATACAATATCCTCTTCTTCTAATTGTCTTAATCAGTTTTTTTCCACAAAACAAACCAAAAAATTCATTTAAATTTTCAATACCCTGATATATTGTTTTAATAT
>CAMFRJ010000043.1 GCA_945981915.1 uncultured Erysipelotrichaceae bacterium | reverse complement strand
TGTTATTAAGGGGGAACAACATTATGAATCTGATTATTCCAGAAAACTATGATCCTGTACTATCCACAAGACAAACACAGGAAGCTATCAAATATATCAGAGATACTTTTCAAAAAGAATTTGGGAGAGCTTTGATGTTAGAAAGAATCTCTGCACCACTATTTGTAGAAAGAAATAGTGGTTTAAATGACAATCTCAACGGTGTTGAACAACCAGTATCTTTTGATATCAAAGATATTCCTAATGATCCAATTGAAGTCGTTCATTCACTTGCAAAATGGAAAAGAATGGCCTTAAAAAAATATGATTTCAATATTCACGAAGGTCTTTATACCAATATGAATGCCATAAGAAAAGATGAAGAAGTTGATAATCTTCATTCTTATTATGTTGATCAGTGGGATTGGGAAAAAATCATAGAAAAAGACGAAAGAAACGTCAAAACATTAAAATATCATGTTAAAAAAATATTTAAAGTGATCAAACATATGGAACATGAAGTCTGGTATAAATATCCTAAAGCTGTCAACAGACTACCTGAAAAAGTTCATTTTATCACTGCTCAAGAATTAGAAAATCAATATCCTGAGCTTACACCTAAAGAAAGAGAAGACAAGGTCTGCAAAAACTGGGGATGTGTCTTTGTCATGCAAATTGGTGATCATCTCAAAAGCGGTATCAAACATGATGGACGTGCTCCAGATTATGATGATTGGCAATTAAACGGCGATCTTCTTTTCTGGTACGAACCATTACAATGTGCTTTAGAGATTTCTTCAATGGGAATTCGTGTTGATGAAAATTCGCTTGTTGAACAATTGAAAAAAGAAAACTGTGAAGACAGATTACAACTTCCATATCACCAAGCTATTATCAATAAAGAATTACCATATACCATTGGTGGCGGAATCGGTCAATCAAGATTATGTATGTTACTATTAAAACGAGCTCATATTGGAGAAGTTCAAGCCAGTATCTGGCCACAAGACATGATCGAACAATGTCAAAAAAACAATATTCCATTATTATAAAAAACATGTGGTTTTTATGCCACATGTTTTTATTGTTGAAAATATTTTTTTGTGGATATAAAGTATGCCGTGATGACCATTGTTCCTGTTAAGATCCATGAAATTGGATAAACATTTAATAACATATCAAAGGTATGAAAATGTTGGAAAACAGTAAATAACCATAATAATCTAAATCCAACAGACCCAATCACAGTTAATAAAGCTGGTAATAATGAATTTCCCATTCCTCTCATGATTGAGCCAGTAATTTCATAAGAACATAATAAGAAATGAGGAATCATACAATGATACATACGAATGATGGCATAAGAAGCAACATTTTTATCTGTTGTGTATAAACCAATGAGTGAATGTCTGCCCATAAAGAAAATCATTTCCATTGATATAATACCAATCAATGCTTCTATCATGCAGATTTTATAGATTTGACGACAACGATCATATTTTTTAGCAGCGTAGTTTTGTCCAATGAATGTTACAGCTGCCTGATTAAAAGCATTGACCATGAAATAATCAAAGAATTCAAAATTGCTTGCTGCTGCACTACCTGCAATCGCATCACTACCAAAACTATTTATTCCTGATTGTAAACAAATATTGGAAAATGAAAAGACCATGGATTGTAAAGATGCAGGAGCACCCGTTTTCAATATTCTGATTAATGATGGTTTATCGATAAAAAGATGTCTGATATCGAGGTGAATCAATCCCTGTTCTTTACATAACATGTAAATGATTAAAAATGAAGAAACGATATTACTTGTGACTGTCGCAATAGCAACACCTGCTACTGAAAGTTGAAAAACAATAACCAATAATAAATTCAAAAGAATATTTAAGATACCAGCAACAATCAAACAGTACATTGGCCTTTTCGTATCACCAGAACTCCTTAAAATAGCTGAACCAAAATTAAATAAGGAAATAAATGGTAATCCAATCATATAAATTCTTAAATAAACACTACCTAATCCAATGACATTAGCCGGCGTTCCAATCATTGATAAAATGGGATCTGCTAAGAGGATGCCTATGATTCCAATGACAATTCCTCCAATTATAGAAAATAAAATAGATGTTTGAATGGTCTTACTAATTTTCTTTGTATCATCTGCCCCAATATGTTGCGCAATCACCACATTAGCACCAATAGATAAACCAACTAATGCATTGATGAATAAAGATGTCACAGGAGTATTAGCTCCAACTGCTGCTAAAGCTTCACTTCCAGCAAATCTTCCTACAACCGCACTGTCACAGGCATTAAAGAGCTGTTGTAAAATACTACTTGCTGCAAGCGGCAAAGAAAAGAAAAGTATCTTATCCCATAGCGATCCTTCTAACATATTATGATTTCGTGCTTTCATCTTGTTCTCCCCTTTTTTGTTACATTTTAAAACAAATCAAATTTGATATCTAATACCTAAAAACAATATCTCTTCATGACTATTCATTATAATAAAAAATGATAGCGTCTATTTTATTATAATCATTTTTTTAAACTGATTTGGTTTTTTCATTTATTGAAAGAATATTCAAAACATCAGTGAAAGACTTTACATAACAGAAATGAAGTCATATAATATAAATGCATAAAATAAATCTTCGGGGCAGAGTGAAATTCTCGACTGGCGGTAAACTCCGCGAACTCATATGAGCCGAACTGGTGAAATTCCAGTAGCAACAGTAAAGTCTGGATGAAAGAAGAGTCTTTTTTTGTTATATCTTTATATACATGTAAAAAGCGTACCTGGAAGTATTTGTTTTAGGCACGTTTTCTTTGTTTATGGAGGTGTAATAAAATGAGTACAAAGAAAATCACAACTGTAGGAATGTTATGTGCGATGGCTATTATAGTGAATTTGATGATTCACTTCCCTATTATTCCATCTGTATCATTCCTCAAATATGATCCAAAGGATATCATCATTGTTATCGGTGGATTTATTTTTGGACCATTAACAACTTTTATCATGAGTGCAATCACATCAGTATTAGAAATTATGTATCGTGGTGGAACGATTCTTGATGTATTGATGAACATGATTTCTACCTGTACCTTTGCCTTAAGTGCTGCTTATATCTATAAGAAAATGCACACAAAAAAAGGAGCTATCATTGGTCTAACAACAGGTGTCATTGCCTGTACAATTAGCATGTTGGTATGGAATTACATTGTTGATCCAATTTATTTCCAAATGCCTAGAAGTGCTGTTGTCGCTATGTTACCTGCTATAGGTTTATTTAATATCATCAAAAGTGGTTTAAATATGGCAATCACATTGTTTTTATACAAACCAGTGATTACAATCTTAAGAAACACGAATTTGGTAGAAAAAAACAATGATGGATCTCACTTATCTCATGATATAATGGTCTTAGCAGCCTTTATTTTAGTCACTGCTATCGTTTTAATTTTCGTTTTTCAAGGAATTATATAATAAGGAGATCATTTATGGAATTTAATGAAGCTATTGAAATCATGAAAAAAAAGATGGGAGATTACAAAATCATGGCACTAGCTAGCTGTGTCGATAATTACCCAATGGTCAGAAATGTCAGCTGTATCTTTTATAATGATAAGATCTATTTTAAAACAGATAAGAATTTTAGAAAAACACAACAATTATTTCAAAACAATCGTGTTGCCATGTGTTTTAATGGTACCCAAGTAGAAGGAACTGCTGTTAATAAAGGATTAGTCATTGATGAAGAAGGAAGAATCTTTGAAAAAAAATATAAAGAATTTTTATGGCAAAGCTATAATGCCTATTCTCATATTGATAGTGAGATCTTAATTGAAGTGACTCCTGATTTTGTAGAAATTTGGGATGAAGATGAAAGTAGAAATGCTTATCAATTATTTATTGATTTCAAAACACAAACAGTTGAATATAAACCTTATGATTAAAAAAAGAAATCTTACGATTTCTTTTTTAGTCTTTGTAATCGATCGATTTCTACAATATAACGATCGAGATCTGTCTTTATACAATGATTATCATAATAGATAGGTCTGCTTTTATTATCTTTTGCTAAAAGATTGAGGTCATGAAGACAAGCCTCAATCTTTTTTGTTTGTTGATCTTGTGTATATTGAACAAGCAACAAATAAAACTCATCAACCTTATCTTGATATTGTGAATGATTGTAAAGTTTTTCTATGGCTGTACGATCTATCATTTTATAATATTCCTAAATTATAATTCGATATCACATAATTCGGCTGCAAATCCAATATAACTAGCTGGTGTCATATCTAATAAAGTTTGTCTATCTTCATCTGATAAAACATCCAAGCTCTTTGCAAATTCCATAATGGCTTCTTGAGAGATATTTTTACCTCTTGTTAATGCTTTTAATTGATCATAAGCATCAGCAATACCATATTTTCTAAGCATTGTTTGAATTGGCTCTGCCAATACTTCCCATTTTTCATTTAAATCCGATGCTAATTTTTCTTTATTAACAACACATTTTGCTAATCCATTTGTTGTTTCACTAATTGCTTGTAATGAATATCCGAAAGCTAATCCAATATTTCTTTGACTTGAGCTATCTGATAAATCTCTTTGCATACGAGATTTAGGTAATTTGTTAGATAAACCAACACAAATATTATTAGACATATCAATGTTTGCTTCAGAGTTTTCAAAACGAATTGGATTCACTTTATGTGGCATTGTAGAACTTCCTACTTCTCCTTTAACTGGAATTTGTTTAAAGTATTCCATTGAGATATATAACCACATATCAACATCTAAATCCACTAATACATTGTTGAAATGTCTAATTCCATCTAAAATATGACAAGTATAATCATGACTTTCAATTTGTGTTGTTAATGGATTATAAGTTAAACCTAAATATTCTTCTACAAATTTCTTATTTAATTCTCGCCAATTCAAATTAGGAAAAGCAGTTAAGATAGCACTATAGTTTCCTGTTGCACCATTAAATTTTGCTTTGATTTTAATGTTTTCAATATTTTCAATACTTGATTGGAAACGATAAGCATAAACTTTAAATTCTTTACCAATTGTTGTTGGAGTTGCAGGTTGTCCATGAGTATGAGCAAGCATAGCATCATGTTTATGTTCAACTGCTAATTCATTAATCATCTTTGTAAAAGCTTTCGCTTTTGGCAACCAAACATCTTTTAAACCATATTTAAGCATACAAGCATAAGATGTATTATTGATATCTTCTGATGTACATCCAATATGGACAAAGCTTTGTAAATAACCAAATCCCATAGCTTCTAATTGTTCATCAATGAAATATTCTACAGCTTTCACGTCATGTCTTGTTGTATTTTCAATTTCTTTTATTCTACTAAATGAATCATAGTTGAAATCAGTAGATACTGATTCCAACTGTGACATATCATCCTTATTAAATTTTGCTAAAACATCGCTTTCAACATTTTCAATTAAGAATTTTAACCATTGAATTTCAACAAAAACACGATATTTAACCAATGCATATTCTGAAAAATATTCTCCTAATGCATCTTTGATAGTTGAATAACGTCCATCTAAAGGACATAAAGTTAAACACTCAAATTCTTGTTTTTCCATTCTATTTACCACCTCTAAAATAATTTACACCAGCTTCAAATAGTTTTTGGTCCATTTCTCCATAAACGTTTTTAAAGCGATTTTCACCTTGACGTTCACTATGACCCATCTTTCCTAAAACTCTACCATCACGAGAAATAATACCTTCAATAGCGTACATAGAACCATTAGGATTATAAGGTGTTTGCATAGTTACTTTTCTATTTGGATCAACATATTGTGAGAAGACTTGTCCATTTGCGAATAATTCTTCAATAACTTCTTGAGGAGCCACAAAACGTCCTTCACCATGTGAAATAGGAATGATATGAACATCTCCAACATTGACATTTGCAAGCCATGGTGATTTTACTGAACCAATTCTTGTGTCAACAAATTGTGACAAGTGACGACCAATTGTATTAAATGTTAAGGTTGCATCATTTTGAGTCATATCTCTAATTTCACCATATGGCAATAATCCAAGTTTGATCAATGCTTGGAATCCATTACAGATACCAATCATTAAACCATCTCTATTATCTAATAAATCAGTAATAGCAGCTTTTAACTGAGGATTTCTTAAAACAGTAGCAATGAACTTACCAGATCCTTCAGGTTCATCACCCGCTGAGAATCCTCCAGGTAACATCACAATATTTGCACGTTTAATAGCTGCTTCTAATTCATCAATAGAAGTCTTCAACATTTCTTCTGTTTTATTTCTAATTAAGACAAGTTCAACCTGTGCCCCTGCTTTTTCAAAAGCACGTTTTGAATCATATTCACAGTTTGTTCCTGGGAAAACAGGAATCACAACCAATGGTTTTTCAACATATACTTTTGGTTGTAATGTTGATCTTGTTTTACATGCAGCAACTTTGATATCTTGTGTTAGTGCTTCTTCTCTTGTTGGATAAACACTTTCTAATGGTTGCTTATTCAAAGCGTAAGCTTCTTTTAATGAAATAGATTCTAATCCATAAGATAAGACATCACTATCATTTAAAGTTGCCACAATACGATAATCTAAACCAGCTAAATATTTTTCTGATTTCACTTCAATAATAATATTTCCATAATTCTTTTCAACATATGATTCTAATGGATAATTTGTATTAAAAGCAGCCCCTAATCCATTACCAAAAGCCATCTTGCTGACTGCTTCAATGACACCACCATCTTTAACAGTATAAGCAGAATATACTTTACCTTGTTTCATTAAAGATTGAACAAGATCATATTGTTTTTGTAAATGAACGAAATCAAAAACCTTAAACTCATCTTTCTTTAATTGAACTTCTACTAAAATATGTCCGATTTCTTTTGCTTCAGGTGTAATGACATCATTAACATCTACATGTGTGATTGCAAATGAAACCAATGTAGGAGGTACAGAAATATCTTCAAATGTTCCAGACATTGAATCTTTTCCACCAATTGATGGCAATTTTAATTCATGCTGAACTCTATTAGCAGCAAGTAAAGCTGATAATGGTTTTCCCCATTTATATGGATCATCTAATAATTTTTCAAAATATTCTTGGAAAGAGAAACGAATTGTATGATAATCTCCTCCCATAGCAACGATCTTCGCAATACTTTCAACAATTGCATACATTGCACCATGATATGGTGACCATTTTGCAATCAAAGGATTATAACCATAAGCCATAATAGAAGCAGTTGTTGTTTCTTTTCCTAATACAGGAATCAAAGCAGCCATCCCTTCTGTTTCAGTATGATAAGTTCTTCCACCATATGGAGATAAAACAGTACCATTACCAATAGATGAATCAAATCTTTCAACTAAACCTTTTTGGCTAGCAACAGACAATCTTGTCATGACTTCTTTTTCAGTTTCTACAAAGTTAAGTTGTTTTTCAACATCAAAAGGTGTCTTTGTAAAATCAGGTAATTCAACTTTAATATCTTGATAACGTTTTGCTCCAGCTGCATCTAGGAA
>CAMFRJ010000042.1 GCA_945981915.1 uncultured Erysipelotrichaceae bacterium | reverse complement strand
AAGGAAAAGTGAGAGAAATATATGATAACCAAGATAGTTTGATCATGGTTGCTACTGATCGTATCAGCTGTTACGATGTTATCTTAAAAAATGATGTAAAGAAAAAAGGAACTGTATTAACACAAATGTCTAAGTTCTGGTTTGATATGACAGGAGATATCTGTAAAAATCATATGATCAGCGCAGATGTCAAAGATATGCCTGAATTCTTCCAACAAGAACGTTTTGATGGTAATTCTATGATGTGTAAAAAATTAAAAATGTTGCCAATAGAATGTATCGTTAGAGGATATATAACAGGTAGTGGATGGAAGAGTTATCAAGAAAACGGAACTGTTTGTGGTATTCAATTACCAGAAGGTTTGTTAGAATCTGATAAATTACCAGAACCTATCTATACACCATCAACAAAAGCAGAAATTGGAGATCATGATGAAAATATCTCTTATGAAAGAAGTATTGAAGTCTTAGAAAAAGAATTTCCTGGTAAAGGTGAAGAATATGCTCAAAAACTAAGAGATTATACAATTGCACTATATAAAAAATGTGCAGACTATGCATTAACAAGAGGAATCATCATTGCTGATACAAAGTTTGAATTTGGATTAAATGAAGATGGTGAAATAGTTTTAGGAGATGAAATGTTAACACCTGATAGTTCCCGTTTCTGGCCTGCAGAAGGGTATAAACCTGGTCAGGGACAACCTTCATTTGATAAACAATTTGCAAGAGACTGGTTAACTTCTCATGAACACAATTGGCAATTACCTCAAGATATTGTCGATAAAACAATCGCTAAATATTTACAAGCTTATGAATTAATTACAGGTCAACAATTATAAAATAAAAATCAATTCATTTTTATGAATTGATTTTTTTATATGCCAGGTTTGATATGTTGGCGTATTGGTGTAAATATGTCTAAAAATCCCAGGATTATATAAATATAAATTCCAATTGGTATAAAGAATAGAAAGATACCCAAGATAACAAAATACTTCATCTCTTTGATAATAGCAAAATAATTCAGTAGTGCATAACCTTGAATCATCAAACCAATTGAACCTAAGATGAGACAGTATTGGCCATAGACTTCTGATATATCTGTCATCTTTAATAAAAAGATACCAACCAATATCAATAATAATAAGATCATTCCTACACAATATGGCATATGAAGTAGAGCGATATGGAAATTTCTTGGATAATCTATCTTTAGTTTCGTAAAAACTAATTGACATAGTAAATTAATCACATATGTTTCTAAAATGGACATTAAACAGATGACCAAGGGAATAAAACTGAGAAATAATTCATAAGAAACAGGCATATTTGGTAACAGTTGATTCAATTGTTGATAAAGAATATTCATTTCATCAATAAGATTGATTTCAAATATTGCTGAAAAGATTGTATAGATCATGATATTGTTCATCAGACATAAAAAGAATGTTCCAGCAATAATGCTAGTTTTAGATGCTTTTCTTTTGAGTGCTTCACCAATAAAAAGACCTACGATACTATAAGCAAATGCTTGAATGATAAAAGTAGGAATCCCTGTAAAAAATACAACAATTAAGGAGACAATGAGAACCAAGATATTGCTTTTTAAATCAAAACGATAACCATACCAAGCAATATAAATAGCTATAAAATAATATATAAAGAGATCAAAAAAGCCTCCTGTATAAGTATTAAGTAATGACAGAACACCACAAAGTGAAGCAATCATTGCTCCTTGAGCAATCTTCTTTGTTTGTAAAGAATTCATTGAATTCACCTTCCTATAGCTTATATTATCTTTACATTATAAATCGAGTATGAACAATTGTAAATTCTTTTTTAGGGTTTTGAATTATGATAGAATGAAATTAATAAGATAGAGGAGGGAACCATGAAAGATTTAGGAATAGATATAGGAGGTACTTTTATTAAGTACGCTTATATATCCAAAGACAACACAATCATCAAAAAATGGAAAAAAGAAACAAAATTATTTTCTACGAAAGACGAATTTTATGATTATCTTTGTGAGGATCTTGATTTAGTAGATGTTGATGTTGTTGGTATTTCTGCACCAGGAGTCATCGATGATGATTCAACAGTTTTATCAAAAGCTGCGCCTCATGTTCAAATCATGTATCAGACGAATGTTAATCAAGAAGTTATGCATAGACTTCATAAAAGAGTCAAAACAATCAATGATGCCAAAAGTGCAGGGTTTTGTGAATTTTCTATTGGAAATGGCAAAGGAACAAAATCATCAGCTTATTTTATTATTGGAACTGGAATAGGTGGATGTTTATGTGATGAAAAAGGGATCATTAATGGTCATGATGGTATAGCTGGAGAGTTTTCACATTTACCGCTTGGCTATAGAGAGGATAGAGAAAATAAGACATTAGGGTTATCACATCGAGCGAGTATGAGTGCTTTGATTGATATCTATAATGCAACAGCTAAGGAGAAAGTCACATATGGTCATGAAGTGACAGAAAAGTATTTTCAACATGATCAACATGCATTATTGGCTGTAGAACAATGGTGTCGTTATATCATAGTTGGTCTCTATATGATCATCGTCATGTATAATCCTGAAATTATCTGTATTGGTGGCGGAATCTCTCAAGAAGATTGGTTTATTACAAAAATTCATACGATGATGAAAGATGAAATCGAAGGTCCTTTCAAAGGCTTGATTACGACTAAAATTGACAGATGTTTATATAATAATGACGCAAATCTTTTAGGTGCAGTTTTATATGCAAGGAAGGGGTAATTATGTATTTTCAAAAGAAAAGTGAATTTCCTGAAGATTTTCTTTGGGGAGCAGCATCAGCTGCTTATCAGGTAGAAGGTGCTTATTTAGAAGATGGAAAAGGTCTATCAATCTGGGATGAGTTTGTCAGAATACCTGGAAAAACATTTAAAGGAACGGTTGGTGATAAAGCAGTTGATTTTTATCATCATTATCAAGAAGATATCGCTTTGATGGCCGAATGTGGTTTAAAAACTTATCGTTTTTCTATTTCATGGCCACGTATTTTTCCAAATGGACATGGTGAAGTGAATCTCAAGGGAATTAAGTTTTATGACCATGTCATAGATGAATGTTTAAAATATCATATTGAACCTATGGTGACAATCTATCATTGGGATCTACCTCTTGCACTAGAAAAAGAGTATCACGGTTGGGAAAGTAGACAGATTATCGATGATTATGTCAATTATGCAAAAACTTTATTTCAATATTTTGGTCATAAAGTGAAATATTGGATCACCTTTAACGAACAAAATGTTTTTGCAAGATTAGGGTGGACACTAGGGCAACATCCGCCTGGTAAAATTGATGAGCAGAAGTTATTTTACCAGGTTAATCATCATGTCAATCTTGCTCATGCAAAAACTGTATTGGCTTATAGAGAAATGAATTTAAGAGGGAAGATTGGTATCAGCTTTGCTTATTCTCCAAGCTATTCATTAGATTGTCGACCTGAGAATGGTTTGGCAAAAGCAGATTATGATGACTTATACTTGTATTGGTATTTTGATATTGCTGGTTATGGTCGTTATCCACAAGCTGCTTATCAATATTTAAAGGAACAAGGATTTGCACCTGAAATCACAGATGAAGACAGAGAATTATTGCGTCAAGCTGCACCAGTTGATTTTATGGGCATCAATTATTATAAGACAAAAGTGGCACAATATAATCCTATAGATGGGGTTACTATGACTACGGTCGCTAATAATTCAGGTATAAAAGGCTCTGGCCAGGTTGTTGGCGTACCAGGTGTTTATAAAAATCCAGCTAATCCGTTCTTGCAAACAACATCATGGGATTGGGCTATCGATCCACAAGGGTTAAGACTAGGATGTCGAAATATCACCAGTCGATATAATTTGCCGATAGTTGTTTCTGAAAATGGTTTAGGTGCAATCGATCATCTTGAAGATCATCAAATTCATGATGACTATCGTATTGAATATATTCAAAGTCATCTTTTGGAATTAAGAAATGCCATTCAAGAAGGTTGTCATGTCATTGCTTACTGTGTTTGGTCTTTTACAGATTTATTAAGTTGGCTCAACGGTTATCAAAAACGTTATGGACTTGTTTATATTGATAGAGATGAAGATGAAAATAGTGGTACTTTAGAACGAATTAAAAAAGATAGTTTTTATTGGTATCAAAAGATTATTTCAAGTCATGGCAAATGTCTAGATTAATATTGATAAACATGATATATTATTAACAGTAAGAGTTAAAGAGGTATAAAAATGGAAGATTATAAAAAAGAGTTTATTGAATTTATGGTTGATAGTGAAGTTTTAAAATTTGGAAACTTTACTTTAAAAAGTGGTCGTCAATCACCATTTTTTATGAATGCAGGTGGTTATGTAAATGGGACACAGTTGATGAAATTGGGTGAATATTATGCAAAAGCTATTCATGATAACTATGGATTAGATTTCGATGTTTTATTTGGACCTGCTTATAAAGGAATTCCTTTAGCGGTTACGACAGCTATTGCATTTTCTAAGTTGTATGGGAAAGAAGTCAGATATTGCTCTGATCGTAAGGAATTAAAAGATCATGGAGCTGATAAAGGTGGTTTTTTAGGAACACAATTAAAAGATGGTGATAGAGTCATCATGATTGAAGATGTAACAACTTCAGGAAAATCAATGGAAGAAACTGTACCTAAGGTTAAAGGTGCAGCTGATGTGACAATTAAAGGATTGATTGTTTCATTAGATAGAAATGAAAAAGGAAAACTTGGAGAAAAAACAGCTTTAAATGAAGTGAAAGATCTTTATGGTTTTGATACAGCTGCTATTGTTTCAATGCCGGAAGTTGTTGAATGTCTTTACAATAAAGAAGTAAATGGTAAAGTTGTTATTGATGATGACATTAAAGCTCGTATCGATGCTTATTATGATCAATATGGTGTAAAATAGAAATGGATATGTATATATCCATTTTTATATATTTGAATGAGGAGGAAATGATTCATGAAGACAATTGCAATTATTGCAACTGGAGGAACAATTGCAGGAAGTGGAGAAAAGGGAAAGACTGCTGTTTATCATGCAGGAGAAATTGATATCGCATCTATTATTCAGACAATTCCTGAAATTAATGATATTGCTTATCTAAAGACATTTCAATTGATGAATATTGATAGTAATGAGATGTCGAGTCAAAGATGGATCTATCTCAAAGAAAAAATAGAAGAGATACTCAGTGATGATAGTATTGATGGTGCAGTCGTGACTCATGGCACTGATACTTTGGATGAAACGGCTTATTTTTTAACATTGACACTTCGTGTAAAAAAACCTGTTGTTATAACTGGAGCGATGCGTCCAGCAACTGCAACAAGTGCTGATGGTCCTTTTAATTTATATCAGGCTATTTGTCTTGCAATTCATGATGAAGCATATGACCAGGGAGTCTTGGCTTTGTTTTCTAACACGATTTATTCTGGAAGAGATATTCAAAAGGTCAATAATTTTAAAATAGATGCATTTGATCAAAAATCATTAGGATGCTTAGGGTATATGCAAGATAATGAAGTGTATTTTTATACGAAAACAAATAAAATGCATACGTCACAGACGATTTTTTGTGATGAAATCAAATATTTGCCAAATGTTGCAATTGTCTATTTTTATGCTGGTGCTTCACCAGAGCTTCTCTATTATTTGGCAAGTGAAAATGAAGGGATTGTTATTGCAGGATCAGGAAGTGGTAACTATAGCCAAGAGTGGCTCAAGGCTATAGAAGATCTCTCAGATGCGGGGATTGTTTTTGTGCGTTCTTCTCGTATATCACAAGGCATTGTTTATGATAATCATGTTTTTGATCCTCATAGCAGATGTATTCCTTCATACACGCTTTCACCACAAAAAGCACGAGTTCTTTTGATGCTTTCATTATTAAAAACACATGATATCAAACAAATAAAAAAATATTTTCAAAGGTATTAAAAACGATATCACGCAAATGATATCGTTTTTTTACTATAATAGTTGAGCTCTTAATTCTTCACCTGTTTGAGGTGATAAATATGCTGGTGGTATATCAAAGATAGTTTTACATCCTGAAATACCTTCGTCAGCTAAACGTTTTGCAGCACGTGCATATGCGACCAAAACACTTGATGTAAATTCAGGGTTTGAATCTAATTTTAGTCTATATTCGATGATATGTTGATGACCTTGACCAGTGACACCGCTTCTAAGTACAAATCCGCCATGAGGAATTCCTTGATGATTTTTATCTAATTCTTCTTGAGTGATAAATGTGACAGTTGTATCATAGTCAGCAAAGTAATAAGGCATTGTGACAATATCATGTTCGATTTGTTTTAAATCTGCACCTTCTTTAGCAACAACGTAACATTCACGTAAATGTTTTTGACGCGTTGTCAGCTCAGGATTCTCACCATTTCTCACACTTTCTACAGCTGCTTCAATTGGGACAGTATATTGTCTTGCGTCTTGAACACCTGGGATACGTCTGATTGCGTCAGAATGACCTTGTGAAACACCACGCCCCCAGAATGTATAATCATGTCCTTCTGGTAAGATGACATGACCATAGAGACGGTTTAGTGAAAACATTCCTGGATCCCAACCAATTGCAATGATACCAACGTGACCAGTTTCTTTGGCACTAGCATTGACATTTGCGAAATGTTCTGGAATTTTTGCATGTGTATCAAAACTATCTACAACATGAAACATTTTTGCAAGTTCTGGTGTTTGTTGAGGTAAATCTTTAGCGCTTCCTCCACAAATAATACAAACATCAATATCATCTTGATGTAAAGCTAATTCAGACATCGCATAGACTTTTCCACCTTCTGTTTGAATTTTAACGGTCGCTGGGTCACGACGAGTAAAGACACCAGCCATCTCTAAATCGGGATTTTGCTTGATAGCTGCTTCAACACCTTTACCAAGGTTACCATACCCGATAATTCCAATTCTTGTTTTATTCATACTATTGTTCTCCTTTGAGTAAAAAAACTCTATGTCTATCATATCATAGTTTGTGCTAGAAATAAATATTTGAATATCTTAAAGAAAGATTCGTTTTTTACAAAAAAGTACGTTATAATTGTTGTAAAAGAAATCTTTATTTAATTATTCAATCAAAAGAAGATTTTTTTGCTGATATATCTAACTATACACAACAAGATGAAATACTTGAAAAAGCGAGGAGTGATGATATGATACAATTGAATAAAATATATCATTTCATATATGGATACATTTTAGATTATCGATATAAAGTTCCTGCATCATCAGGAATATGTTTTGCTTATTATATGATTCTTTCAATCATACCCATTTGTTCACTCGTTGCATTTTTAACATCGTTATTTAATTTTGATACAACGATCATTTTAAATATTCTCACACGTTATCTCACTGATGATTTTGCAAAGATCGTTCTTTCTTCTTTAAAGCCAAAATCATTATCTTTGACAACAGTAGTGACTTTAGCTATTTCACTTTATGTGGCAAGTCGTGGTTTTAATCAGTTGCATAAGCTATCACGTAATATGTTTCCAGTTGATAAACGTTATCCTTTTTTCATTGATCAGCTGATATTATTATTAAAGACCATCATTATTTTTATTTTAATTTTATCAGTTGTTTCATTATTAATAGTTTTTCCTTTTTTTACAAACCAAATTCTTTCTGGATACTTAAAGGTAA
>CAMFRJ010000041.1 GCA_945981915.1 uncultured Erysipelotrichaceae bacterium | reverse complement strand
ATTGTAACATTTATTATATCCTATAATAAAGAGTTGTTAATTTAATATACTTTTACTATGTCATATTATCTCTTTCCTTTCATATATTGATGGTGAAAGGAGGCTTATGATCACATACTTTTGTATTTATTCTTTTTTAGGACATTTTATGGAGTCAACTTATATTTCTCTCTTTGAAAAGAAATGGCATAGTTCAGGATTGTTAGAGGGGCCTTATATACCAATATATGGATTTGGAGCTGTGATACTTATCACACTATCTCCTTCTATTCAACACTCTTATCTTCTTACATTTATCGTATCTACTTTATGTCTTAGCACTTTAGAATACATGACAAGTTTATTTTTAGAAATCATTTTTCATTGTCATATTTGGGATTACTCACATTATCCCTGTAATTATCATGGGAGAATCTGTCTATTTTATTCAATCTTATGGGGATTTCTTTCTATGATCTTTATCTATTACATCCATCCTTACTTATCATCTTTCATAACATGCAATACAACAACCTCTCTATTATCATTAATGATTATTATGACAATGTTAAAAGATACTTATCTGCAAAAAAGAAAGAGCCAGCGAAGCTGACTCTCTGTTTTCTTATTTAATTGCTTGATGATATTCTTGTAATGATTTGACTTCATGAGTTCCATGAATTTCAGCATCCATAATACCTTCTACAGCTGCCATAGCTGCAGCAATATTCGTCATATATGGTATTTTCATCTTAATGGCTGTTTTTCTAATATAACTATCATCGTGTGCTGATTGTTTTCCATGTGGTGTATTGATGACTATATCTAATTCACCATTTGTAAGTGCATCAGCAATATTTGGTCTACCTTCATGAATCTTTTTCACCTTCATTGCTGGAATTCTATTTTTCACAATCAAATCAAATGTCTTTCCAGTAGCAACAATTTCAAACCCAGCATCATAATATTTTTGTGCTAATTCAACAACATCTTTTTTATCTCTATCTGATACTGAGATCAACACACGCCCATGAGTTGGTAATTTTGTTTGTGTTGCTTCTTCAGCTTTATAGATTGCTGCTCCATAAGAATTGGCCATTCCTAAAACTTCACCTGTTGATCTCATTTCTGGTCCTAAAATTGGGTCAACTTCCGGGAACATATTGAATGGGAAAACAGCTTGTTTGACACCAACATGTGGTATCTTTCTGTCTTGAAGATCTTTCACTGGTGATGGTCTACCTGTTAATTCTTGAGTAACAATATCTGTTGCTAGTCTGACCATGTTGATATTACATACTTTTGAAACTAATGGTACAGTTCTTGAAGCACGTGGATTAGCTTCTAAAACATAAACTTTATCATCTGCAATTGCATATTGCATATTCATTAATCCACGAACGTTCATTTCTCTGGCAATTTTCTTTGTATATTCTTTAATTGTTGCAACATGTCTCATTGGAATATGTTTTGATGGCAAAATACATGCTGAGTCACCAGAATGAATACCGGCAAGCTCAATATGTTCCATAACTGCAGGAACATATACATTTTCACCATCAGAAATAGCATCTGCTTCACATTCCATAGCGTCATTTAAGAATCTATCAATTAAAATAGGTCTATCTGGTGTCACACCAACAGCAGCTGCCATATATTGTTTCAATGAGTCATCATCATAGACAACTTCCATACCTCTACCACCTAAAACATATGATGGTCTAACCATTAATGGATAGCCAATACGTTTGGCAATTTCTAATGCTTCTTCTTCGTTGACTGCCATTCCTGATTCAGGCATTGGAATATTCAATTTTCCCATCATTGCATTGAATAAATCCCTATCTTCAGCCATATCAATTGTTTCTGGTGTTGTTCCTAAGATATTAACACCATTTTCTTTTAATTGACTTGCTAGATTTAATGGTGTTTGTCCTCCAAATTGAGCAATGACCCCTAGTGGCTTTTCTTTTTCATGAATACTTAATACATCTTCTAATGTTAAAGGTTCAAAATATAATTTATCAGATGTATCATAATCAGTTGATACAGTTTCTGGATTACAGTTAACAATAATTGTTTCAAATCCTAATTTTTTCAAAGCCAATGCAGCATGAACACAACAATAGTCAAATTCAATACCTTGACCAATTCTATTTGGTCCACCACCTAAGATCATAATTTTCTTTTTATCAGTTATTGTACTATGATCAGGCGCATTATATGTTGAATAATAGTAAGCATTATCTTGTGTACCAGATACATGGACTGGTTCCCATGCCTGTTTCATTCCTATTGATAGTCTATGATTTCTAATCTTTGCTTCATCTTCATCTAATAATTGACTTAAATATTTATCAGAGAAACCATCTTTTTTTGCTTGTACTAAAACATCATCTGGTAATTCTTGTCCTTTATAAGACATGATCTTTTCTTCTTCTTCAACAAGTTCTTTCATTTGTTGAATGAAATAATGTTTGATCTTTGTCAGCTCAAATAATTCATCTACTGTTGCACCTTTTCTTAATGCTTCATACATGATAAATTGTCTTTCACTTGTTGGATTGATCAACATCTTTAATAATTCATCTTTTGATAACTCATTAAAGTTTTTAGCATGACCTAAACCATATCTACCGATTTCTAATGAACGAATCGCTTTTTGGAAAGCTTCTTTGTATGTTTTACCAATACTCATCACTTCACCAACAGCTTTCATTTGTGTACCTAATTTGTCTTCTGCACCTTTGAATTTTTCAAAGGCCCATCTCGCAAATTTAATGACAACATAATCTCCATCAGGATAATATTTATCTAATGTTCCATATTTTCCACATGGAATCTCGTCTAAAGTTAAACCTGCTGCTAACATTGCTGATACCAAAGCAATTGGGAACCCTGTTGCTTTAGAAGCTAAAGCTGAAGAACGAGAAGTTCTTGGATTAATTTCAATAACGACAATTCTATCAGTAACTGGATCATGAGCAAATTGAACATTTGTTCCACCAATGACACCAATAGATTCAACAATACGATAAGCTTGATCTTGTAATCTCGCTTGAACTTCTTTGGAAATAGTCAACATTGGTGCACTACAGAATGAATCTCCTGTATGAACTCCTAATGGATCAATATTTTCAATAAAACAGATGGTAATCATATTATTTTTTGCATCTCTAACAACTTCTAATTCTAACTCTTCCCATCCTAAAATAGATTCTTCAATCAAACATTGATGCACAAGGCTGGCTTGTAATCCTCTTTTTACAACTGTTGTTAATTCTTCAACATTATAAACAAGACCGCCACCGGCACCACCCATTGTATAAGCTGGTCTAACAACAACTGGGTATCCTAATTGATCTGCGATTGCCAAAGCTTCTTCCACTGTATTAGCAATTTCACTTCTTGCCATTTCAATTCCTAAAGCATTCATTGCTTTTTTAAATTCTAAACGGTCTTCCCCACGTTCTATCGCATCTACTTTTACTCCTAAAACTTGCACATTGTATTGATCCAATACCCCGGCATTACTTAATTCTGAACATAAATTCAATGCAGATTGTCCTCCTAAGTTAGGAAGTAAAGCATCTGGTCTTTCTTTTTCAATAATTTGTGTTAATCTTTCTAAATTCAATGGTTCAATGTATGTCACATCTGCAGTTTCTGGATCAGTCATAATTGTAGCGGGATTTGAATTAACCAAAACAATTTTATAACCTAAACTTCTTAGTGCTTTACATGCCTGTGTTCCAGAATAATCAAATTCACAAGCTTGTCCAATAATAATAGGACCTGAACCGATAACTAAAACCGTGTTAATATCTTCTCTTTTTGGCATTCTATTGTCCTCCATATTTTTAAAAAAAACATATCTTAGAAAAGATATGTTTATTTCATAAAATTTGAAAAGCGAAAAAGGGATAGAGCATATTGAATTGTCATAAATGTGTCTTTCATCATATGTCCTCCTCCATAGATATCTGTATACCTATTTTCTTCTTCTCATTTCCTTTTGATATTATATATCAAATACTGACACAAAGAAATATAATACGATTATTTTATCACATTAATTATTTTTTTTAATATCACTTTTATTTCTTCAAAACATTATCACTTTTTATTGATACAAATATCTCAACATCAAAAAAATACCAATGATAAAAAACATAGGACAAGCTAAGCTTGTCCTATCAATTATTTATTTCTTAAGTATTCATCCATAGCTTTTGCAGCTTTTTTACCAGCACCCATAGCTAAAATAACAGTAGCGGCACCAGTGACAACGTCTCCACCTGCATAAACACCGTCTTTAGATGATTTCATTGTATCTTCATCAACAATGATTCCACCCCAAGATTGACAATCTAAACCAGGTGTTGTTTGTCTGATCAATGGATTTGGACTTTGCCCAATAGCTACGATAACTGTTCCAGTTTCAATAGTGAAGTTAGAGCCTTCTTTAACAATTGGTCTTCTTCTTCCTGAAGCATCAGGTTCTCCAAGTTCCATTTCTACACATTCCATAGATTTAACCCAACCGTTTTCTCCTTCAATTTTAATTGGGTTAGTTAATAATTTAAAGATTATTCCTTCTTCTTTTGCATGATGTACTTCTTCAGCACGAGCAGGAACTTCTTCAGGTCCACGACGGTATACAATATATACATTTTTAGCACCTAAACGTTTAGCAGTTCTTGCTGCATCCATAGCAACGTTACCAGCACCAACAACACATACTGTATCTGTTACTTTAACAGGTGTTGGTTTATCAGGGAATTGATATCCTTTCATTAAGTTTACACGTGTTAAGAATTCATTTGCAGCATAAACTCCATTTAAGTTTTCACCAGGAATTCCTTGGAAACGAGGTAACCCTGCACCACTTCCTACAAAAATTCCTTCATAACCTTGTTCTTGTAATTCATCAATAGTAATAGATCTACCAACAACAACATTTGTTTGGAAGTCTACACCTAAAGCAGCAACGCCATCAACTTCAGCTTGTACTAAAGCTTTTGGTAAACGGAATTCAGGAATACCATATGATAATACTCCACCTGTTTTATGTAATGCTTCAAAAACAGTCACTTCATAACCTTTTTTAGCTAATTCTCCGGCACAAGTAATACCAGCTGGTCCAGATCCGATAATCGCAACTTTTTTACCATTCTTTTCAATTTTTTGTTCAACTGGTTTTCCATGATCTCTATGATAATCAGCAACAAATCTTTCCAAACGTCCGATTGCTACTGATTCAGCTTTAATACCACGGACACATTTTCCTTCACATTGATTTTCTTGAGGACAAACACGACCACAAATTGCTGGTAAAGCATTTTCTCTTGTAATTGTTTGATAAGCTTCTTCAAATTCACCATTTGCAACATGTTGAATAAATTCAGGAATTGGTACTCCTACTGGACATCCTTGCATACAGAATGGTTTTTTACAATTCAAACAACGAGTTGCTTCTTCCATTGCTTGTTCTTTTGTATATCCTAAAGCAACTTCTTTAAAGTTTTTATTTCTTACGTTTGGTTCTTGTTCAGGCATTTTAACCTTATTTGGTGACATATTAGGCATTATTTACACCCCCTCATTAAATTACACATACGATCTGCATTTTCTTCAACTTGATGTTCTTCTTCTTTAAACATTCTTTGACGCGCAATTAATTCATCAAAATCAACTTGTAATCCATCAAAATCAGGACCATCTACACAAGCAAATTTGATCTTACCATCAACTGAAACACGACAGCATCCGCACATTCCAGTACCATCAATCATAATTGGGTTTAATGATACCATAGTTTTAATATTTAATGGTTTTGTAACACCAACAACAGCTTTCATCATGACAACAGGTCCAATGGCAATGACTTCATCAATAGGTTCTCCGCTATCGATTAATTCTTGTAATTTAACAGTTCCAAACCCTTTTTCTCCTAAAGAACCATCATCTGTCATAACATAAACATTTCTACAGAATTCTCTAAATTTATCAGCCCATAATACATATTGTGCTTCACGTCCACCGATAATAACATCGACATCTACACCCATTTGAGCTAATTTTCTAAGTTGTGGATATAAAGGTGCACTACCTACCCCACCTGCTACACCAACAACATGTTTTGATTTGTGTAAATCAGTTGGCGCACCTAAAGGACCAACAAAATCAGTGATTTCATCACCTTCATTTAATTTTGCTAATTCTTTTGTTGAATAACCAACAATTTGATAAATAATAGTAATTGTTTCTTTTTCTCTATCGTAATCAGCGATAGTTAAAGGAATTCTTTCTCCATCTTCACCAACTCTTAAAATGATGAATTGTCCTGGTTCACATTTTCTTGCAACCATTGGAGCATGGACTTCCATTAATTCTACAACATCATTTAGTCTTTCTTTTTTGACTATTTTGTACATTCTGGTCTTCCCCCAATTCTTTAAACTAAAACTATTATACGCTTATGTGAAAAAAAAAACAACGAATTATCTACAAATTATCATTTTCACATATGTTATAGATAATGATTTTTTTGATAAATTGTTTATAATAGAATCATTGGAGGAACTTTATGAACAAAAAACTCTTATTCTTTGATATTGATGGGACATTATTATGCGAAAAAACACATCAAATACCACAAAGTACAATTCTTGCTATCCAACAGGCAAAAGCAAATGGCCATTTGATTTTCATAAATACAGGAAGACCTTTTTCTACAATAGATTCTTGTATTAAAGACTTACAGCCAGATGGTTATGTATGTGGCTGTGGTACCTACATAAGTTATCAAAATACAATTCTTTATCATTTTCAAGTCACACAAAAAAGATGTCATGAATTAATCGAACTTTTAAATCAAAATCAAATCTTTTGTATCTTTGAAGCTAGTGATAAAGTCTATTTTCAAAAAGATCTATCCGATTCAAGAATATATGCTTTTTATCGTGCATATCAACAAGCACACTTTCCTATTGGTTTTTTTGATGATCAAGATGTCCATGTCGATAAGTTTTCTATTCAATTTTATCATGACATTACACCTTTCTATCAGGAAATAAATAATGATTTTGATATCATCAAAAGAAAAAAGGATTTCTCTGAAATCATTCCCAAAGGACATTCTAAAGCAACCGGTATTCAATTCCTTGTTGATTATTTTAATTCATCATTAGATAATTGTTATGTATTTGGTGATTCTTTTAATGATGAAGCAATGTTAATGTATGTTCCTCATGCAATCGTTATGAAAAACGGAGATCCAAAACTATATGAGATAGCCGAATATGTCACAGACGATATTGAATGTGAGGGTATCGAAAAAGCTTTAAAACATTATCATCTCATTTAAAGATTTCTCATTTGAAATCTTTTTTCTTATTAAAAAAGAGAACAAATGTTCTCTTAGTGTGATTGTTGATAAGTTCTAATAAAATTTACATTTTTCACTTCTATATCATTAAGATAAGCTTTTACATCAGCGTTCATCTTATCAGATGTTAAATTAGGATCTGCACTATACCAAGATTTAGAAGCAAAATAATCAGCAATTTCTTTTGTCTTAAAAGTACAATGATGACGTGCGTAGATTTCATTGATGGCTATTCTTAAATCCCATTCACTTTTTCCTGTGAGATCAGCTTCTGTTAAAAGTTGAGTAGAACTATTAGGGAAGATATAATCGCCAGTTGTCGTTGTTTCTTGTCCCTTCTCTACTTTAATTTGACAAGTTGCCTGTGTTTTATTATCAGCTGTACATGTCACAGTTGTTGT
>CAMFRJ010000040.1 GCA_945981915.1 uncultured Erysipelotrichaceae bacterium | reverse complement strand
GTTCAGCATCACAATAAATTCACTGTTTGAAAGCATTGATGTTCCCTGTTGGCTGGATAATAGATATTTCACATTTTGTGTAATTCCAGTAGGGTAGGCATCACGTTTTCTGAACTGTCTCCATGCTGAACTGAAGAATGTTGCACTCTCTTCATTTTCAAAGATGACATGGATCTCATCAATAAATACATGGGTTCTTTTTCCTTTTTTCCAGTTAGAATTTACACGATTGATCATGGCATCAGTAATAACAAGTAATCCCATTGTTTTTAACTGTTTTCCCAGGTTAAAGATATTGTAGGAAATAATTCTGTTTGAGACATCTACATTTGTTTCATAGGCGAAAGCATCTAATGAACCATCAGTAAACAGTTCAAGCTTTAATGCTAAAGAACGTGCTTCTGGTTCAGGTTGGTCTAACAGTTTTAAACGCAATGTTTTGAGAGTAGGGATACTATGATTATGAAAGCTGTCTGAATAAACGAGAGAAACACATCTGTCTATGATACTTCTATCAATAGGTGTGATACGGCTGTGATTCATATCTAACTGTTCAAATAGTGACATGATAAATTGAGACTTGTCACCAACTGGATTACCACTATCCCCATAACCTTCCTCCATGTCCATTGCATTGATATGATCTTTACTTCCGGCAGCAATGTTAATAACCTCACCACCAAATTCTTTAATGATAGGATTATACTCACCTTCAGGATCACAAATCAATATATCATCATCAGTTCTCATAATAATAAACTCAATTTCTTCTTTGGTAATAAAGGACTTACCGCTTCCTGGTACACCTAGTACAAAGGCATTTGGATTTTGTAGCAGTTCCTTATTACAAAGAATTGGGTTATTTGTAATTGCATTTTGACCATACCATATACCACCAACATCTCTAATGTCTTGTGCTCTAAATGGCATAAAGGCAGCAGCACTTTCCGTTAATAGGGTTCTTTCAATATTTAAAGGTTTTACTCCTATTGGCAATGTCATATTCAATCCTAATAGCTGTCTTTCCGAAAAGTATAGAATATCCAGTTCACAAGTTGATGCTCTAGCTATTGATTTTAATATTTCCGTATCATTATCAAGCTCTTTTTTGTCATCAGCTAAATGGACTATCGTCATACTGCCTAGAATCATTCTCTGGTCACGAATTGTTAAATCTTCAAGGAATTCTCGACATTCTTCTCGCTGCTGTTCCATATCATAAGGAATAACTGCTGAAAAGTTATTATTTTCATTTTGTTTTTGTTGCCATTTTGTTATATTCGTATTAACTTGTAGAAGCTTTTTTTCAATTTCTTTAACTGCTTCATCGGTTGGTATTGTGACAAGGTCAAATGAATACATAAGATTTTTATTTAGATCACATAGCTTTGATACAAAATTGACATCTAAATAGCGAGGGTATTCCTTTAAATACAGTACACGTCCAAATCTTTCATCAAACTTAAAATAGTTATGTTCATATTGAGGAGAATGAGGGCAAATTGCATCCTTAAAAGAATGTCCTTTTTTTGCTGAATCATTGATATTAAATATCATCTCTTCTTTATCTCCACGATAGAAGTCATGAAGAATTTTCAATCGTTCGTTGGCGTCTAATTCAACACATCCAGATCCAAGAGAACTGAAATGTGCATTGATTTCAGAACTCAATCTTGAAAAGTAGGAACGTGCTTCTTCAATATTGTTTTTAAATACTGTAATTGTTAGATACTTTTCCTGAACTATGTCATCTGATTCTTTTAACTTATCAAGCAGCATATCATTATATTCCTGAATGTATTTATCATAATGATTTCCTTTTAAAGGTATAAGAATATCCCTTTTAAATTGTTTTAAATCTATTTTTCGATTGTTGATTGTTATTTTTATCATCATTGATGAATCAAAACTGTTTAACAGATCACCATATTTTAGTAATAAATTCGTTCTTTCTTCTTTTGAAGCAATCGCAAAGTTAATATCGACAAAACGATAACTTTTAGAATATTTGTTTCCCATACGAAAAATACCATCTTTATAGATGGTATCTACAGGTATAGTATCCTGAACAGAATGGGGAACCTTTACTTTTTCTCTATTAAGTTTTCTTAATCTTGAAACGCTTTTTATCATGTTTTCCTAACGCCTCCTTTTTTTGTTGTTCAAAATAATCATGAAATATCTCATGATAGAGATTAAATGGTTTATCTATAAGATGTCTTTTTGACAGTAAAAAAGAACGCCAAGCAGTTATTGCAATCTGTTCAGCGTTCATATGTTGAAATGAAATAAATCCTAGTGCTGCAAAAGGGGCAGCTCCAAGCATACATATCCAGCTGGTTGTTTCTGTTCCTAACGTATCAGCACATAAAAAGTATGTTCCTATAGCCACAATACAAGCTACTGCTGAAAATATAAATTGTCTTGCTGTTAAACCTAGAAAGATACTTTCAGTGTAATCTCTCACTTCTTTATTGACTTTAATTTGCATTTTTTATTTCACTTCCTTTATATATTAAAAGTATCCAATATGATTTATAGAATTATAAGCCCATCATTTCTTTTACAATTCTGTCACTCATTTTGACAGTACCAACAAGAACTAGCATATTAAATACAAGTTCACCGGTATATGTCCATAACATGTTGATAGCACTTGCTTCTGTATCAAATACAGGTGGAGAAGCAGCAAATGATGAAAAAATGATACAGGCTAATACAATGATTGCTCCTTCAAGACAGACACCAGCATAGGATTTCATAAAGGTAACTGAAATGTTTTGAGTAGATTCTCCTGCAGCACAGCTTAATGGAATAGGGGAGATAGCTGTGTACATATAGAGCTTAAAGAATCGACCATAGACAGTTAATATCATAACAAATGACAGTATTGTTATGAAGATACCACCTAAAAGTGTAACTGCCCATAAAGGTATGCTTTCCAAAAATCCACAATCATTCACTGCTTCTATAATGACTTTGGGTAATACTGTTTTTGTTGCTGTTCCTATGCCTGCAGTTTTCATAATTGTCTGGGTTATTCCTTGTATAATTTCAAATACCGAAAGCATTAAATTCATGCCGTATACAACTAATCCTCTAGCTATCGCAAATCTGATAAAGTATTTTAAAGCTGCTTCTGGTCTTTTAATTTCTGTAAGATTAGCACATGATTTAGCAACTCCATAAACAAAGAATAATACGAGTAAGGCCAGTCCTATAGCAAGTAATGCACCATGTATTTTTGTAATGACTTTCCAGATACCACCTCCTTTAAAGGATTGAGGTGATTGAGTGAGAAGTAGCCAGATTTCAGCTAGCTTCTCATTCCAAGTGTTAATTGCATTTTGAAGATTGTCAATGATTCCGTCCAAAATGAATCACTCCTTTCTTGATTTATCCACCTACAATGAGGTTTAATATTTCCTTTGCAAATGTAATGATTATTCCACCAGCAAGTGTCAAAAATCCATTGGCACGTTGAGAAGGATCATGTGATTTTAATGATAAACCTACTTGCACAACACCAAATCCTAATAAAATCATTCCTATTGCTCTAATAAGTGAAAAAATAAAGTTGCTGAGGTTGTTGACAACTACAATAGGATCATTTGCTCCATAGCATGTATTAACGGATAGGCTCATTAACACGACCATGAGAGAGTAGAGCATAAATGTTATTTTTAGTTTTTTATTCCATTTATTCATTTTCATTTTCTTCCTTTTCTTTATCTTGTAAGGCAAAATATTCCTGTAAATCTTCTTCTGAATAGAGTTCATACTCATAATCAGAAAGTTCAATATCCTGCCAGTTTTCTATGTTGTGATGTATTTGACCATGCTGATAAGCTTTAGCTGTTCCATCTTTTGTAAATCTTACGTTTGGATGCTTTAAAATATCATATTTCTTATCAAAAATAGGTCTTTCACCACGGATAAAAAGTAATGCATAATCATTATCTAATAGACGTACTTCATCAGCAGTCAGTAATTCACGTCCTGCCTGCTGATAATTCGTTGAATAGCTTCCGCTTTTACCACTTGATTTGCCATATGTGTTTGTATCAAGAGTTTCTTTACCAAGATATTCACTCATAAATTTATGTGTACTTTGTTCGTTACCACCAAGATAGTAGAGTTCATCACAGTTTCCTACTATGGATTCCCATGCATCTTTATAGAGCGCTTTGATTTGAGCAAGATTTTGAATAATGATTGATACAAATATTTGTCTTGAACGCATTGTTGAAAGCAACTTGTCAAATTCATCAGGCAAAGCAACGTTAGCAAATTCATCCATTAGAAAATGAACGGGTACGGGCAATTCACCGCTATGAACGATGTCTGCCTGATAGTAGAGTGTTTGAAAAAGCTGAGTATAGAGCATTCCCACTAAAAAGTTAAAAGCAGAATCATTATCAGGTATGACAGCAAAGATTGCTGTTTTCCTTTCTCCTACTTTTTCAAGTTCAAGTTCATCTGTTGATGTCATGCTAGCAATACTGTCTAAATTAAAAGCAGCAAGACGAACACCGACGGAAATCAAGATAGATTTAGCGGTTTTTCCTGCTGCTTGTTTGTATATATTGTATTGTTTAACTGCAAGGCTCATTGGTTTCTTTCTTTCTAGATCATTAAACAGACGGTCAAGAGGACTGACATAATCTTCATCATCTTCTCTTACTTCTGCTGCTGCAATCATTTCCATGACCATAGTAAAGTTTTGTTCTTCCTTTGGAGCTTCATGAAGAAGAAAAAGACATAATGCTTCCAATAATGCTGTTTCAGATTTTTCCCAAAAGGGATCCATTGTCTGACTGCCTTTAGGAGTTGTATTACGAATAAGATTTGTAATGAGTTTTAATACATCTTTGTCATCATAGATATATTCAAATGGATTATAGCAGTGTGACTTGTCCATGTTTATCAGATCAACAATTTTGATAACATAGCTTTCCTTTTCTAGAAGATATCCTGTATCTCTTAAAATTTCTCCCTTAGGATCTAAAATTACAAAAGAGGTATTGCATTGCATGATATTAGGTTTTCCATAAAATCTTGTTTTACCGGCACCACTTCCACCAATAACAATCGTGTTTAAATTTCTACGATGCTTTTTGCCATCAAGACCAATGCGAACATTTTGAGATAAAATCTTGTTATCAAAGTAATGAGGATCTGCATATTTTTTGTTGACCTGTTTTGCATTGCCCCATTTGGCAGAGCCATATTCTTCCTGCCTTCGATAGTTTCTTAAGGTAGAAAAATAGATTGCTACAGCCATCAGGTATATGAGTAAGAACACACCAACAGTACGAGGTGTATCTTTACATAGTGTAATTGAAAATGGATGATTTAAAGCCTGAGTTATATTTTCTATATTGCTGAAAAGTCCATTTTGTATATAAGGAGCAACAAGCAGTGCTGTCCATATGACAGGAACGACGAGTACTGTAATAAATATGAGTTCTTCTTTTTGACTATCTTTCTTCATAGAAATATTTCTTTCTTACCTGAATAGTAGGAGCATCACAAGCTTTGATGATTAAATCATCAATAAAGTCATATTTTTTGTTTTCAGAAATCTGCTTATTTTTTAAAAGAGTCAATCCTTGAATGAGAAGTCTTTTTTCTATGTCAGTTACAACAAGAGAGTAATTTTGTTCTTTCATGAAACTTTATTACCTTGTATAACTGTTTCTTTCAACTTTTTTATCTTGTTTTGCTTGTTGCAAGGCATAGAGACCATGTTCAATTCTTTCGTTGATTTGATTGCTTATACTTTTAATAGATTCCAGTTCTTTTTTTGTTGTGAACTGATCCATATCATTGAAGTGATTCATACATCCTTGAGAGAATGAAGTATCAAAGTTTTCTAGATTATATTTTTTTGAAAGCAGATAAGCAGCACTTTCAGCAACAAAAGAAGCATCGCTTCTTGAGAGACCTTGTTGATAGCATTCTACATAGGCATATTCTCTTAATAGTCCATTAATCATATTAAAAGGTTGTTGACTTTCTTTAACAAAAACAGTTTGACTTTGTTCATCAAAGTATACATCTGAAGGCAGTTTTGAATCTTGAGAAACCACTTCCGGTTTAATATCAGTTTTGTAGATGATAGCACTGACTAGTTCGTTTGAAGTATATTGTGGTGGATGTTCAATAAAATGTTCACCATTTAATATCTGACTGACATCAAAAACAGTTTTAGGATTGTAGCTAATACCAATACTTCCATCTCTTCTCGTATATTCACCATAAGGTTCTAGTATTTCAATGCCTTTAGAACCTTTTACAATTGATGCCTTTGATTCCTGCCAATGAGAAAAATCCTTTAATAAAGTTGCTTCAGGATACTGAGCTATGATAAGAAGAATGTTTGTGACTGTATAATCCATTTTTGCCTGCATATCTAAAAAGTGTAGAAATGATTGAGGTGAACTCACAACTTTCACTGTTTCTTCATTAGCCATATTGAAAAGACTTGTTCTTTTATCTTTCATATATTTTGCATATTCCTGTTTGCTCATACGTGGTTTATGAGCAGGTACAGAATTATTCTTTTTTGATTGAGTCTGTTGATTAAGTGCATCGTATACATTATTCATCATTATCTTACCTTAGTTTTCTTTCTGTTGATTTTTTTATGAGCTTGTTTACCTGATTTTGAAAGAGACTGCTCCTTTTGTTTTTGTTCCTGGGCAATTTCTTTTTTGTATTGTTCAAGTTTTTTATGAACTGAAGGTTTAGTATCCTCTTTGTTCTTTACATTTTTTGAAGTAGGCTCGAACACTCTGTCGCTCTTTTTTTCTGTTCGAGCTTCTGTCGGGTTTATTTTGACATCCAGTTTTTCCTTTTCATTTTGAAGTGTTGAATCCATGAGAGCTTTAACAAGATCATCATGATCCTTGTCATTCATGACGGGAAAATCTTTTAATTTGTTTTCTCGTTCAGCTAAAATTGATTCTCGAATAGCTTTCGTATCAATTGTCGCAAGTTCAAATTTATCGACAATTCTTGAAATTTTTGCTGCATCTTCCGCTCTTACCATAATGTCGCAAATACCATCAGTATTATTTTTTTCTTTCAGGACAGAGTAGAGAACACCATATCTTTTTGCTTCTTCACAGAACAGTTTTAAATCTTGATTTCGAATAGCGAAGACTTTTAATTCTTTACCGCTTTTTAACAGTGAATCAAGTCTTGTTCTACCTTTGACCTTCTTTTGGTCGGTTATGATAGCATAGAGCATTGCTGCAAGAGAACGGGTAGCATTGCCACCTGCTTTAAGTGCAATATTGGCTGCAACTTCTATACCTTCTAAAGACATCTTCACAATTTGATCAGCAGTTTCACCACCAGTATTCATAGTTATTTCACTTCCTTGTTTTTATCTTTTGTTTCTCTGGTTTCTTGGCTTTTTTCTTCTTGAATCTGTTGTAGTTTTTGTCTGATTGATACAGAACGAACTTTTATACCCTCATAAAGCATCACCTCCTTTCTTAAGGTTTTGATTTCATCTGATAGAGATTCAATATCCTGTTGAAGCAGCACCTTTTTATCTTCACTACGGCATCTTCTTATTTTGTTGTAAACACAGCGTCTCTCTTTAATAAGATTTTCCAATCTTTCTGAAACAAAATATTGATGTGATTCTAATTCTGTTATGTTGTTTATATTTTTTTTGTTGATTAAAGTTACTTCCTGAGTAATCGTATCAAGCTGTCTTAAATCATCTCTCAATAAAAAATGCACTCTCTTTTTTTGAGGTGCATTTTTGGGTATCACTCCCAGTAAATAAAGATAACGAAAGTAGAGTGCTTTAAAACCTGTTATTTTACATTTGTTATCCTTTAATGATCCCTGATAGTGATAATG
>CAMFRJ010000039.1 GCA_945981915.1 uncultured Erysipelotrichaceae bacterium | reverse complement strand
TTTTTTATTGATAAAAACAAAAAGAGTATTATTCAATTAAGAATAATACTCATCTTAAATTTCACTACCTTCAAATTGAGATTGATAAAGTGTCGCATAAAAACCACCTTTTTCAATGAGATCATGATGATTTCCAACTTCTACAATATCCCCATCTTTCATCACAATAATTGTATTAGCATCTCTAATCGTTGATAAACGATGGGCAATAACGAAACTCGTTCTTCCTTCCATCAATTTTTCCATACCCTTTTGGATCAACACTTCTGTACGTGTATCAACAGAAGATGTCGCTTCATCAAGAATTAAAATCCTTGGATCTTTCAAGAAGGCTCTAGCAATAGTCAATAACTGTTTTTGACCTTGTGAAATATTAGAAGATTCTTCATTGATCACTGTCTGATAGCCATCTTCTAAAGTATTGACAAAATGATCAACATAAGCCATTGAACAGGCTTGTTTAAATTCTTCATCTGTGGCATCTAATTTACCATATTTCAAGTTTTCTTCAATTGTTCCATTGAATAACCATGTATCTTGTAAAACCATACCAAAAAGACTTCTTAAATCATGACGTGAATAATCTTTTATATCAATACCATCAATATAAATAGAACCACCATTCAATTCATAAAATCTCATCAACAATTTTACAATCGTTGTTTTTCCTGCACCTGTAGGTCCAACAATAGCAATCGTCTGACCGGCATGGACATGCAAATCAAAATGATGAATGATTGTTTTTTCAGGAATATAACCAAATTGAACATCTGCAAATGTGACAGATCCTTCCACTTTTTCTAATTGTTCAGGTGTCACAAGTGCTTGTTCAGGTTCTAGTTCTTTAGCTTCTAAAAATTCAAAGACACGTTCTGCAGCTGCCGCTGTGCTTTGTAACATATTCATGATTTGTGCCATTTGTGCAATTGGCTGATTAAATTGTCTGACATATTGAATAAAGGCTTGAATATCACCAATCGTGATAGTTTGAACTCCTGCTAAGAAACCACCCACAATACAGACTGCAACATAACCTAAATTTCCAACAAATGTTGATAATGGTTGCATTAAACCAGAAAGGAAATTAGATTTCCAAGCAGAATGATATAATTCTTCATTGTATCGATTAAATTGTTCAACCGAGGCAGCTTCACCATTAAATGCCTTAACAACCTGATGTGCTCCATACATTTCTTCGATATGTCCATTGACATCACCTAATGACGCTTGTTGTTTCACAAAATAACGTTGTGAACGTTTCATAACATTCATGATGACAAGTAGCGATAATGGTAAGACCAGTACAGCAATGATTGTCATTTGCCATGAAATAGAAAGCATCATGATAAAGATACCAATCAATGTGACCGTCGAAGTAATGATCTGTGACATGCTTTGATTGAGTGATTGGGCAATCGTATCAATATCATTAGTAACCCTTGATAAAGTATCACCACTGCTATGTTTATCAAAGTAAGACAGCGGCATACGATCCATCTTTAATGAAATAGACTTTCTTAAATCATAGGACACTTCCTGTGAGATTGTTGATGTTGTATAAGCCTGTATATAACTAAATAACGCAGAAATCAGATACAATCCAACCAAGATCAAACAAATCATGCCAATATATTCAAAGTCAATACTACCGCTATTTTGTACTTTTGCCATGATTCCTTCTGACAATTTATCTGTTGCTTTCGCAAGAACCTTAGGACCAATGATCGTAAAGATAGTTGAGCCTGCTGCAAATATAATAACAATGATCAATTTCAAATAATAAGGTCTTAAATAATGAAAGAGTTTTTTAAAGGTTCCTTTAAAATCTTTGACTTTTTCAGGGGGTCTATTAAACTTAGGCATTTTCTAATTCCTCCTTTGAAAGCTGTGAATAAGCAATTTCCTGATAAACTTGACAACTTTGCAACAGTTCATCATGTTTCCCTATTCCTACAATTTTTCCTTCATCCAAAACAACAATCTGATCAGCATCCATAATTGAAGCAATACGCTGTCCTACAATCAAAACAGTTCGCTTCGTTTCTTTGATCATTTTATTTAATTCTTTTCTTAAAGCAGCATCAGTTTTAAAATCCAAAGCAGAAAAACTATCATCAAAAATATAAATATCAGCATCTTTCGCTAAAGCTCGGGCAATACATAATCTTTGCTTTTGCCCACCAGAAACATTAGAACCACCTTGAGCAATTGATGATTGTAATCCTTCTTCCTTTTGTAAAATAAATTCATCTGCTTGAGCAATATGGATCGCATCCTGTAGTTGTTGTACAGAGATATCAGGATTTCCATATTTTAAATTTGATTCAATTGTTCCACTAAACAAAATTCCTTTTTGAGGAACAAAACCAATAGTTTCTCTTAGATCATAGAGTGTCACATCTTTAACATTCACTCCATTAACAAGAACTTCCCCTTGACTAGCTTCATAAAAACGTGGAATTAAATGAATCAAGGTTGATTTTCCTGAACCAGTAGAACCAATAAATGCCGTCGTTTGTCCTGGTTTTGCAACAAAATTAATATTTTGTAAAACTGGTTCATGTGCTCCTGGATATTGAAAGCTTACATTTCTAAATTCAACAGTTCCTCTTTGACTATTCTTAAAAGCAATAGGATCATTTGTATCATGAATCTTAGGTTCTGTAGAAATGACTTCATAGATTCTTTCAGCTGCAACAGTAGCTCTTGGTAGCATAATGGCAACCATAGCAATCATGACAAAAGACATGATGATTTGCATAGCATATTGCATAAAAGCCAACATTTGGCCAATCGCTAAATGACCCAAATTAATCTGCTTTGCGCCATAATAAACAATAATTAAAGAAACAACGTTAAATATAAACATCATGATTGGCATCATTGAAGCCATTGCTCTATTGACAAATAAATTGACATTTTTAAGATCTTGATTCGCTTTATCAAATCTTTCCTCACTATGTTTTTCATTACCAAAAGCACGAATGACCAACATACCTGTCAAGTTTTCACGCATTGTTAAATTGAGTTTATCAACGAGTTTTTGAATGATCTTAAATTTCGGTAAAACCACAACAAAAGCAACCATGATCACACCAAAAATAACAATCAAGACAATAGCAACGATCCACGTCATACTTGGCGAATTATTAATGGCTTTGACCAATGCTCCAATACCCATGATTGGTGCAAAAGCAATGATCCTTAACATCATCATTGAAACCATCTGAACCTGTGTCACGTCATTCGTTGTTCTGGTAATTAAAGATGCTGTTGAGAATTTTGAAAATTCTTCATTTGAAAAACTTTCTACTTTTTCAAAGACATCTTTTCTTAAATCTCTGGCAACACCCGCTCCAAAACGTGATGAATAGTAAGCAACAGTGATGGCCGCTATTGTTCCAATCAAAGCAATTGCTAACATTTTTAACCCTGATTGGAAAATATAGTTATTTTGTACAGCGTCTACATCCCTTCCCAATTTGATATATTCAGCTTTAACACCATTTCCTGCAGCAATTTTTAGAGTACTTTCTCCCATCGTTTCCATCTGTTCATCAATAGATTGAAACATTTCATCCTTCTTATCTTGTGGCGTATAGGAAAGGACATCATAAACACTCATTCCTTGCGGTAACTGTCCAAAATGTTCCTGATATTCTTGACTTGTTGGATCCATCGCATCTATCGATGTGACAATCAACATCGGTTTGGTCAGTATCTGTTCTAACTGATCTTGTTTTTTTTGAGATATATCTTTTAATAAATAAATATTATGTTGCCCAATTTTCGTATAACAATCTTTGATCTCTTGCTTAATATCTTTGTTTTCAACAAATTGATAAGCCTGCTTAACTGTTTTTTGATCTTCTTGAGAAATAAAGATCAACAAGTGTTGATATGTTTCTTCACTTAACACTTCTGAAACTGGTGAATCAAAACCACCTGCTTGAATCCCTGTAGAAACAATATCACTCATATAATCAGGTAACGCTAATTCTGATTGTGATTGCACAAAAAGCAATCCAAAACAAATGATCATTAAAGGCCAGAATTTTAATAAATACCTTTTAATCTTTAACATCAAATTCCTCCTTTTTTCTATCTAAATTATGTTGTATCTTTTCAAAACATGATTTGAGACTATCCAATTCTTTTTTTGTCACACCTTCAAACATTAAAGAAATATTTCTTTTGATAAACTGATGCGAATTCTTAATCAATTCATCACCCAATGGTGTTGTTTTTAAAACAAAATTACGTTTATCATTCTTATCAATCTGTCGAATCAAAAAGCCAGCTTTTTCCAACCTATTAATTCTTACTGACAAAGTTGCAGGTGTGATTCTCATTTTTTCAGCAATGATCTTTTGATTTAAATTGTCATTTTCATGAATAATATTCAATAAATAAAACTGTTGTGGTGAAAGCATGCACTCATTTGTTTTTGTACATAACATTTCATGAGCTGTTTTATTCAAATACATGAATCTTCCAACAATATCTTGAATTTCTTGATATAGACTCTCATCAATCATTCTCATCACCTCACTTAAATAGTTAGTATACTAACATTATAGTTAGTGTACTAACTATTGTCAATAAAAACAGATAGCCAGCGCTATCTATTTTCTTATTTGCCCATGTCCATAAATCTTATATTTTGTCGATGTCATTTCCTGTAATCCTAACGGTCCTCTGGCATGAAGTTTTTGTGTTGAAATTCCCACTTCAGCGCCAAAACCAAATTCACCACCATCAGTAAATCTTGTTGAAGCATTATGATAAACACAAGCTGAATCTAAACTATTCATAAAATATTCAGCCAGCTCATAATCTTTTGAAACAATTGCTTCTGAATGTTTTGTAGAGTATTGATAAATATGTTCAATAGCTTCATCAATATCTTTAACAACCCTAATATTACAGATATAATCATCATATTCCGTTGCATAATTCTTAGCTGTTGCGCTTTCGCCTTCTAAATATTGACTCGCTGTTTCATCCACATAAAACTTAACCTTACCTGCAAAAGCTTCTTTTAAAGCTCGCAAAAACAAATCAGCAATATTTTGATGAACTAAGATCGTTTCAATAGCGTTACATACTGAAGGTCTTTGTATCTTCGCATTATAAGCGATATCAACAGCCATCTTGATATCAGCAAATTGATCAATATATAAATGACAAATTCCTGCGCCTGTTTCAATAACAGGCACTGTTGCATGAGAAACCACATAATTGATGAGTCCTGCTGATCCACGAGGAATCACGACATCAATATAATCATGTGCTTGAATCACATAATCAATATCTTTTCTTTCAACTGTTTCAATTAAAGTCACACAATGATCAGGTAAAATACCTGCAATAGCATCCTGAATCACTTGAACCAAGGCTCTATTGGAATGAATAGCTTCTTTTCCCCCTTTTAAAACACAAACATTATTTGTTTTGATACATAAAGAAGCAATATCGACAGTCACATTTGGTCGAGATTCATAAATGATCCCAATGACACCAATTGGTATCCTAATTTGTTTGATAATAAGATTATTAGGTCGATGAATTTCTCTGACTACTGAACCAATGGGATCATCAAGTTGGATCACTTTTAAAATATCTTTGGCCATCGCTTCAATTCTTTCTTTGGTCAAACGTAAACGATCAACCATAGCATCACTAATGCCATTGTCTTTAGCTTTTTCTATATCTTGTGCATTAGCTTCTAAAATAACATTCATATGATGAAATAAAGCATCAGATATTCTTTTTAAAGCTTTTTCTTTTGTTTCACAATCAATATTTTGCATTTGACGGCATGCCTCTTTTGCCTGCTTTAATTGTTCCATAATAACATTTTCCATGATTATTCCCCCTTATTGATGACCAAATTATTTGCATGAATGACTTCATCATAATCTTTATAGTGTAAGATACTTTCTATTTCACAAGAATTCTTTCCTTTGATTAATTTAATTTCATCGCTAGAATAATTGACAATCCCTCTTGCCAGCAATTCACCATCTAAACTCATCACATCAATGACACTTCCTTGCATAAAAGCACCACTGACTTCTAGTATACCTTTAGGAAGCAGCGAAGTATGTCTAGATAACGCAAGCTTAGCTCCATCATCAACAATAATTTTTCCTTTTGGTGAAGAACGATACATGATCCAATGATTTCTTGAACTTAATGTTCTGCCAGCTTTTCCATTAAAATATGTACCGACATCTTGACCATCTAATAAATCAACTAACGAATGATCAACTTGACCGTTAATGATTGCCATATCCCCACCATAATCATTGACAACTTTAGCTGCTTTTAATTTTGTGATCATACCGCCTGTTCCAAATTGACTATTTGAATCTTTGGCATATTCCATGATCTCATCACTGATACCATTGACTTCACTAATCAATTGAGCATGAGGATGATCATGAGGATTATCATCATATAATCCGTCAATATCAGAAATTAAAACCAAAAGTTGAGCATCAACAACAGGCAATATTAATGAAGATAAAGTATCATTATCACCCACTTTAATTTCATCAACTGCCAAGGTATCATTTTCATTAATGATAGGAATAACATCATAATCTAAAATAGATTGCATCGCATTAGATAGATTCATCAGACGTTTACGATCATCAAAATCATCATGATTTAATAAGACTTGCGCACATTTGAGTTTAAACAATGAAAATAGTTCTTCATAGATTTGCATTAAATGTGCTTGTCCAATAGCTGCTAAAGCTTGCTTTGCAGCTATATCTTTTGGTTTTTTATCAATCTGTAAAACACCCATAC
The DNA here is from genome assembly GCA_945981915.1 of uncultured Erysipelotrichaceae bacterium. Taxonomy (GTDB): domain Bacteria; phylum Bacillota_I; class Bacilli_A; order Erysipelotrichales; family Coprobacillaceae; genus Faecalibacillus. The sequence goes on along the minus strand of CAMFRJ010000039.1, from coordinate 1,107 downwards.
CAGCTGAAATAGCCCCAGAAGAGACTAAAGTCACTTTAATACCTTTTCTTTTAATATAAGCAATCTGTTCAATTAATTTTAATATCTTTTCTTTATTTAATTTGCCATTTTGATCACATAAAGATGTTGAACCAATCTTCACAACAATATGTGAAACATGATCTAAATTTCTCATAAAATCCCCTCTTATTTGTAACATTATACCTAATTACTAAGAATAAGACAATAAAAAAGGTAACAGACATTGATCTGTTACCAATATAACCAGTTGAATTACCAAGTACGTGATTTCATTTCTTTGAATTGTGCTACAGTAGAAACATGTGAGTTTAAACCACCATCAACTGTTACAACTTGTCCTGTGAAGTATTCACTTTCATCAGCAGCTAAATAAACGCACATATGAGCGATATCTTCAGGACTACCATAACGGTTACCCATAATATTGCTTAAGAAAATATCTTTTAATGCTTGAGGTACATATGCTTCGTTTTCAGGAGTTACTATTAATCCTGGACGAACGCAGTTACAACGAATATTTTCTTTACCATATTGTAATGCAGTATATTGAGTTAACATATCTACACCAGCTTTAGCACATGCATAAGCAGTTGATCCTAAATCACCTGAACATGAAGCCATAGAACCGATATTGATGATAGAACCACCTTTATTTTCTTGCATATAAGGGATTACACCTTTTGTAGCATAGAAAGTTCCACGAATATCGCTTTGGAAAATAGCATCCCACATTTCTAATGTTAATTCATCAACACGACCATCTTTTAAACCAACATTAGCTGCATTATTAACTAAGATATCAATTTTTCCATATTTTTCAGCAGTATCTTTTAATAAAGCATCAATTGTTTCAATTTGAGTAATATCCATGAAATGATAGTAAGCTTCTCCACCTGCTTCTTTAATAGCATCTACAACAACTTGTCCTTTTGCTTCACGACGTCCACAAATAACAACTTTTGCTCCTTCTTTAGCAAATAATTTTGCAATACCAACACCAATTCCACTTGTTGAACCAGTGACAATTGCAACTTTTCCATCTAATCTTCCCATTTTTTATTCTCCTTCTTTAAATATCTTTTAACA
>CAMFRJ010000038.1 GCA_945981915.1 uncultured Erysipelotrichaceae bacterium | reverse complement strand
ATCAATATGTTTATACGTATAGTAAAAAAGGTTTTGTTTTTGTCAATAGACAAGGAAAGATAGAAAGAGTTCTTGATTTAGATGGTTATTATATGCATCATGATTTTATCTATGATGAAAGCACTCATAACTTGCTTATTCTCGCTAATAAAAATGATGATGATACGATTGAAGATCGTGTTGTTTCTTTAAATTTAGAAACTGGGAAAACAACAGAACTGATTAATATGAAAGATTTATTGCCTGAAATTTATGAAACAGCTTGTGATGAAGATGGTGTCAATACTTATGGTGGTGATGAATTGGATTGGATTCATTTAAATAGTTTATCTTTAATGGAAGATGATTCATTATTGGTAAGTGCTCGTGAATTATCAACGATCATTAAAATTAATAAAATATATAGTCAACCAGAAATTGATTATATGATTGGTGATGAAAGTATTTATGAAGGAATTGACAAAGAATTAGATTTATTGTTAGAAAAAGTGGGAGAGTTCACATCCCAAGCAGGACAACATAGTGTTATTTATAGCGATGATGATAGTTTAGATAAAGGGTGTTATTATGTAACGATTTATAATAATAACTTTGGAAATATGGTGACTCGTTCAAACTATGATTGGTCCAATATTGAAGGTGTTGGGACTTATACAAAAGGAACAAATTCATATTTCTATAAATATCTGATCAATGAAAATGAAAGAACATATACTTTGGTTCAAAAGATTGATCTACCATATTCTGCTATTGTCAGTTCAGTAGAGTATCATGATGGTCATATTCAAACTTGTTCAGGAAGAGATGGAAGTTTTGGTGAATATGACGCCAATGGAACATTGATTAGACAATATCACTTTAATGTAGAAAGTCATGCTTATCGTGTCATGAAATATTCATTTGATCTTTGGTTTGAGTAAATAAAAATACAAGTTTACAAGAGATTGTGAACTTGTATTTTTCATATACTCACTAAGTGATATTTTCTGATTGCTTTTGATGAAGGATAGAATACATACCTCCTTCAATACTATAGGCCTGATAGCCTTCTTCACATAGCTTATCAGCAAGTTTTTTAGAACTTTGACCACTATAACATAGGAGGATTAAAGGTTCTTTTTTAGAGAAGTGATATTGATTTAAATCGAATTCATCAAAAGGTATATTCATAAAATTTTTAAAGTGGACTTTTTTAAATTCATAGGGATCTCTTAGATCAACAAATTGATAATCTTTTTTAAAGAGAGCAGGGAGTTTGGAAATAGGGATTTTATTGTTATATTTCATTATTTTCACCTCATAATATAATATGAAATTAATTGAAAACAATGATTATAGATGATATAATTTTGCCATGGAGGAATTATAAAGATGGATAAAAAAACAATTAGAGATATTGAAGTCGCTGGAAAAACTGTCTTAGTTCGTGTTGACTTCAACGTACCAAGAGACAAAGAAACTGGAGAAATTACAAATGATAATCGTATTGTTGCTGCATTACCAACAATCAATTATTTATTAGAACAATCTCCAAAAGCTATTGTTTTATTCTCACATTTAGGAAAAGTAAAAACAGAAGAAGACAAAGCTAAAAATGATTTAAGTGTTGTGGCTCCAAGATTAGCTGAATTATTAGGAAAAGATGTTCAATTTGTTAACTGCACACGTGGAGCTGAATTAGAAGAAGCAGTAAAAAATGCAGATAATGGACAAGTTATTTTAGTACAAAATACTCGTTATGAAAAAGGTGAAAGCAAAAATGATCCTGAATTAGGTGCTTATTGGGCATCATTAGGTGATGTTTTTGTTGAAGATGCATTCGGTTCAGTTCATAGAGCTCATGCTTCTACAGCTGGAATTCCTGCACATTTACCTTCAGCAGCTGGTTTCTTAGTAGAAAAAGAAATCAACTATATTGGAAAAGCTGTAAGTAATCCTGAAAGACCAATGGTTGCTATCTTAGGTGGTGCTAAAGTATCTGATAAGATCTTAGTTATCGAAAACTTATTAAAGATCGCTGATAAAGTTATCGTTGGTGGAGGTATGGCTTATACATTCAACGTAGCTAGAGGATTAAAAGTTGGAAACTCTTTACTTGAAGAAGACAGAGTACAAGTTGCTAAAGAACTTATGGAAAAAGCTGGAGATAAATTATTATTACCAGTAGATACAGTTGTTAACAACGCATTCTCTGAAGAAGGGGATATTAAAGTTGTTGAAGGTGACATTCCTGATGGATACATGGGATTAGATATCGGACCTAAATCAGTTGCTAATATCAAAGCTGCTCTTGAAGGTGCAAAAACAGTTATCTGGAATGGACCAATGGGTGTATTTGAAATGGATACATTCGCTAAAGGTACTATCGAAGTATGCGAAGCTTTAGCTCATTTAGATGGTGCTAACACAATCATCGGTGGTGGAGACAGTGCTGCTGCTGTTATGAAATTAGGATATAAAGATAAAGTTTCTCACATCTCAACAGGTGGTGGAGCTTCATTAGAATACATGGAAGGAAAAGTTCTTCCTGGTATTGCTGCAATTGATGATAAATAATAAGGAGATCATATTATCATGAGAAAACCAATTATCGTAGGAAACTGGAAAATGAATAAAACTATTGCTGAAACAAAAGCATTTGTTGAAGCTGTAGATCCTGCTGTAACTGATAAAGCTGATTGGGGAATTGCAACTCCATATTTAGCTTTAGCTACAGCTAAAGAAAATGCAAAAAATTTAATCGTTGCTGCTGAAAATATGCATTTCAAAGATAGTGGAGCTTACACTGGTGAAGTAAGTGCTGCTATGTTAAAAGAAATCGGAATCGAATGGACTATTCTTGGTCACTCTGAAAGAAGACAATATTTTGGTGAAACTGATGAAACAGTCAATGCAAAAATGTTACAAGCTTTCGCTAATGACATTACTCCAATCGTTTGTGTTGGTGAAACTTTAGAAGAATATGAAAAAGGTATTACTAAAGAAGTTGTTAAAACTCAAACAGTTGCTGCATTTAAAGATGTTTGTCCTAAATGTGCTCCTAAAGCTGTTATCGCTTATGAACCAGTATGGGCAATCGGTACTGGGAAAACTGCAACTAATGAAATCGCACAAGATGTTTGTGGATATATCAGAAGCGTAGTTGCTGAATTATATGGTCAAGAAGTTGCTGATCAAGTAAGAATTCAATATGGTGGTTCTGTTAAACCTGAAGGTTTAAAAGCTTTATTAGAACAACCTGATATTGATGGTGCTTTAGTTGGTGGAGCTTCATTAGTTGAAGATTCATACAAAGCTATGATTGCTGCTTTAGATTAATAATCAATCGAACTTCAGAAAATTCTGGAGTTCTTTTTTATTGATGAAATTTATCAATAGTGATATAGTATTAACAGATGAATGAAAGAGGTGGAAGGATGTATCAATTTTCTTGTAAATAATAGAATATATACAATGATAATGCGTCTCATTGTACAAGTTACAAGAAGGTTTATTTTCTTTTCATCACATATACTTTTTTTATCATGTTTTTTTGCTACAGGAAATAATATTCTTGTAGCTTTTTTGATAAGGAGGAATGGATATGTCGATGATAGAAATAAAAAACTTTACTTTTGCTTATGAATCAAGTGGTGATTATATTTTTAAAGATATCAATGTGATAGTGGATACGGATTGGAAATTAGGTTTAGTTGGTAGAAATGGCAGAGGGAAAACAACATTATTACAACTTTTATTAGGAAAGTATGAGTATCGAGGTGAAATAAAAAGCACAGTTCAATTTGATTATTTTCCTTACGCTGTTAAAGAACAACATGTATTAACGATAGATGTGTTTGCAGATATATGCTATGAGGAAGAATGGAAGATAAAAAGAGAGTTATCTTATTTAGATGAAAAAGAGGATATATTGTGGCAAATGTTTGATACTTTGTCTAAAGGACAACAGACAAAAGTTTTATTGGCAGCTTTATTTTTAAATGAAGGACATTTTTTATTAATAGATGAACCTAATCATCATTTAGATAAAGAGACAAGGGAAAAAGTCGGTCATTATTTAAAAAAGAAAAAGAGTTTTATATTAGTAAGTCATGATCGTTATTTTTTAGATAGCTGTATTGATCATGTCTTATCTATTAATAAAATGAATATTGAGATACAAATAGGAAATTATTCATCTTGGTTAGAACATTTTAAAAATACTCAAAAAAAAGAATTATCACAAAATGAGTATATAAAAAAAGATATGGCACGTTTAAAAAGAGCAATGTTGCAAACAAGACAATGGTCAAATCAAGTAGAAGCAAGTAAAATTGGGGCAACAGACAAAGGCTATGTTGGACACAAAGCTGCAAAGATGATGAAACGTTCTAAAAATATTGAATTTAGAGAAAAGAAAGCATTAGAAAAAAAGGGTCAATTGTTAAAAAATATTGAAGTTACTGATGATTTAAAAATGAACTATGTCAAATATCATAAAGATGTCCTCTTAGCAGTAAAAGATGTGACTATCATGTATGATTCAAAACACATATGTCAAAAAATTGATTTTACGCTCCATCAAGGTGAAAGAATCAGTATAGAGGGAAGAAACGGTCGTGGCAAAAGCAGTTTGTTGAAATTGATCATGAAGGAAGATATCGCATATGAAGGTGACATAAAAAGAGGATCACAATTATTGATTTCCTATGTTAATCAAAATACAGATGATCTATCAGGAGATATCGTGGATTATGTTCATGATTATCAAATTGATGAAAGCCTTTTTAAAACCATTCTAAGAAAGATGGGGTTTGAAAGAATTCAATTTGATAAAAAGATAGAGGAGTTTTCCAAAGGACAGAAAAAGAAGTTGGTACTAGCAAGAAGTTTATGTGAAAAAGCTCATCTTTACATTTGGGATGAACCTCTTAATTATTTAGATGTTTATACACGTCAACAAATAGAAAATGTTATTAAAGAATATCAGCCAACGATGTTGTTTATTGAACATGATCGGTTTTTTAGTGATGAGATAGCAACAACACAACTTAGACTAGAAAAAAATAATAACAAAAATGAAAAAAATGTTGCAAATATGCATATATAGTGATATAGTACTTATCGACGCAATAGGATTATTGCGCATTCATTGTTGTGTGGAAGGGGAAACCCATTTGACCACAACACGGACAAATTTATAAGGAGGAAATGTCGCGTGAGTAAGAAAGTTGTTAGAGTTATGAAAATTCAATTCAAAGCAGGACAAGCAAAACCTGGTCCAGCACTTGCAGGTGCAGGTATTCAAATGCCTAAATTCTGTACTGCCTTCAATGATCAAACAAAAGATCGTATGGGAGAAACAGTGCCAGTTGTTTTAACTGTTTATGAAGATAAAAACTTCAGCTTTGTATTAAAAACAGCTCCAGCTGCTGAAATGATTTTAAAAGCTATAGGAGCTAAAAAAGGTTCTAGTAATGCAGGAACAACTACTGTAGGAACATTATCAGCTGATAAATTAAAAGAAATCGCTGAATACAAAATGCCTGACTTAAATGCTTATGATTTAGATGCAGCTATGAAGATCATCGCTGGTACAGCTAAAAACATGGGTGTTAAAGTTGAAGGATTCGATGCATAAGCATCACGTGGAAGGATAATCCGTTATAACCACTAAGGAGGAAATTAAATGGCAAAGAAAAGTAAAAGATATACAGAAGCAGCTGCATTAGTTGAAAAAGGAAAACTATACAGTGCTGAAGAAGCAATTGAATTAGTAAAGAAAACAAGTAATGTAAAATTCGATGCAAGCATCGATGTTGCTTTCAATTTAGGATTAGATGTAAGACAAGCTGATCAACAATTACGTGGAGCAGTTGTATTACCACATGGAACTGGTAAATCTAAAAAAGTATTAGTTGTTGCTGAAGGGCCTAAAGCTCAAGAAGCAAAAGATGCTGGAGCAGATATTGTTGCTGGTAAAGAAATTTTAGAAGACATCAAAAAAGGATGGTTAGATTTTGAAGTTATGATCGCTACTCCTAATATGATGGCTGATTTAGGTAAATTAGGTCGTATCTTAGGACCTAAAGGATTAATGCCTAACCCTAAAACTGGAACAGTAACTATGGATGTTGCAAAAGCTGTTCAAGAAACAAAAGCTGGTAAAGTCACTTACCGTACTGATAAAGAAGGTAATGTTCATTTACCAATCGGTAGAGTATCATTTGATAATGAAAAACTTGTTGAAAACTTCAACACAGTTTACAATTTAATTGTAAGATTAAAACCATCATCAGCAAAAGGTACTTATATTAAAAATATTGCAGTATCATCTACAATGGGACCTGCAGTAAAAGTTCAAACTGTGAAATAGTTTGATTAATCAAGTCGCAACCAATATACCGTAGACAGTAACTGGGAAACCTTAATTTGTTACCGAGGTGTTGAGTTTATTATGAACTTAGACTCCTATCTACGTATAGGAGTTTTTATATAACGTGTATATTGTTGCATATATAAAAATTTATAGGAGGGTGTAGCAATGTCAGTAGAAGCAATCAATGCGAAGAAAATCGTAGTTGAAGAAATCGCTGGGAAATTCAAAGAATCTCAATCTGCAGTATTAGTTGAATATCGTGGATTATCAGTTGCTGATGTAACTGAATTACGTAGAGCATTACGTGAAGAAGATGTTGAATTCAAAGTTTACAAAAACAAATTAGTTCAAAGAGCTACTGAAAGTGTTGGATATGCTGATTTAAATGATAAATTAGTAGGACCAAACGCATTAGCATTCGGGAAAAGCGATGCTGTAGCACCTGCAAGAATTTTAGCTAAATTTGCTAAAACTCATGAAGATTTAGTAATTAAAGCTGGAGTTGTTGAAGGAAAAGTCTTAGCAGAAGATGAAATTAAAGAAATTGCTAAATTACCTGGACGTGAAGGAATGTACTCAATGTTACTTGGTATGTTACAAGCACCAGTTAGCAAGTTTGCAAGAGCTGTTAAAGCTGTAGCAGATGCAAAAGAAGCAAACAATGGAGAAGCACCTGCTGCTGAAGAAAAAGTTGAAGAAGCTGCTGCTTAATGCAGAGATAGAAATGAAAAGGAGAAAAGAAACATGGCAAAATTAACACATGAAGATATCTTAGCTTACTTAGAAGAAGCTACAATTTTAGAATTAAATGATTTAGTAAAAGCAATCGAAGAAAAATTTGATGTAACTGCTGCTGCACCAGTTGCTGTTGCTGCTGTTGCTGAAGATGCTGCTGCTGCAGAACCTACAGAAGTTAACGTAACATTAACTGAAGTTGGTGGAACAAAAGTTGCAGTTATCAAAGCTGTAAGAGAAATTACTGGTTTAGGATTAGTTGATGCTAAAGGTTTAGTAGACAAAGTTCCTGCTGTAATTAAAGAAAAAGTTTCAGCTGATGAAGCTAAAACAATTAAAGAAAAATTAGAAGCTGCTGGAGCTACTGTAGAAGTTAAATAATTTTAACGGAAATGAAAGAACTCATTGAGTTCTTTTTTTTTCTTTACTTATTTGAAAAAACAAGGTAATATCAAATAAGAATTGAGGGATGAAGATGAGACATTATTTTACTGATAATAGCGATACCATAAGTCAGCCAACACAATTTATCTATAATTATCGAAAATATAATTTTTTATTTACAAGTGATCATGGTGTGTTTTCTAAAAATATGATTGATTATGGCTCAAGGGTATTATTAGATGGCTTTTTTAAAAATGAAGAAAAAAGTTTATTGGATGTTGGTTGTGGATATGGGACATTTGGGATTTGTTTGAAAAAAGTATATCCAGAATTAAAGGTGGATATGGTTGATATTAATGATCGAGCATTGTCTTTAGCGAAGCTCAATGCCAAAAATAATAATGTTGATGTTTCGGTGTATAAAAGTTCGGTTTATGAAAATGTGCATGAGAGTTATGACATTATTGTTTCTAATCCACCGGTAAGGGCTGGTAAAGAAATAGTGACTGCTATTTTAACTGGAGCATATGAACATTTGAATCAAAATGGAAGTTTATGGATCATATTACAAAAGAAACAAGGGGCTCCCTCAGCTAAGAAGAAAATGAGTGAAGTGTTTGGCCAATGTGAAGTGATCAAAAGAGATAAAGGCTGTCTCTTATACACATCTCCGAGCCCACGAGACTAAGGCGAAT
>CAMFRJ010000037.1 GCA_945981915.1 uncultured Erysipelotrichaceae bacterium | reverse complement strand
GTCTTTTAGATTACATTGAAAAAAATATCACATGTGGTATGACAACTGAAGATATTGATATCATGACAAATGAATATTTAAAAGAGCATCATGCACATTCTGCTGATTTAAATTATGAAGGATATCCAAAAAGCATCTGTACTTCTGTTAATGATGAAGTTTGTCATGGTATTCCCTCTAAAAAGAAAATACTCAAAGATGGCGATATTATTAATGTTGATGCAACAACCGAATATAATGGTTATTATGCTGATGCATCTCGCATGTTTATGTTAGGAAACGTTTCAGATGAAGCCAAAAGATTAGTTGCGATAACCAAAGAATGTTTATATGAAGGAATGAAAACAATTATTCCATGGAAAAGTTGTATTGGTGATATTGGTGAAGCTATTGAAAAACATGCTCATCAAAATGGTTATAGCGTTGTGGAAGAATTTTGTGGTCATGGTATTGGTTTAACAATGCACGAAGATCCATTTGTCTATCATTTCAAACCTAATGAAAAAACAGTTTTAATTGTTCCAGGTATGGTTTTTACTATTGAACCAATGATCAATCAGGGAAGCAAAGGGGTTCATTTAGAATATGATAATGATTGGACCGTCTATACCGACGACGGCTTACTTTCTGCCCAATGGGAACATACATTTTTAGTGACTGAAGATGGTGTAGAAATCATTTCTAAATAAAGTATTTTGATAAACTTGACATCTATCCCATGTTTTTTTAGAATAATACCATAATTAGGGGGTTATAATATGAAAGCATGCTTTAGGTCTGCTAATATTCTTTTACCAAAAAAGGGAACTGATATGGCATTATGGTCAGTTGTCGCTTGTGATCAATATACAAGTGAAGAAGATTATTGGCAAGATGTAGAAAATATAGTTGGCAATAAGCCATCAACATTGAACATCATTTATCCTGAAGTTTATTTAGGAAAAGATGATGAAAGAATTCAAAGAATTCAAAAAGAAATGTTAACTTATACTCATAAGGGGATTTTAGAGGAAAGTATTCAAGATGGTTTTGTTTTAGTAGAAAGAGAATTGGCATCAGGATTACGCTTAGGATTAGTCGGAATGATCGATTTGGAAGCATATGATTTTACACCAGGGACAAGTGCTCCAATCCGTGCTACAGAAGGAACAATTCAATCGCGTATTCCACCAAGACTCGCTATTAGAGAAGGCGCATTGTTAGAATGTCCACATGTAATGGTTTTAATTGATGATAAAAAACATCAACTCATTGAACCATTGCTTGAAATGAAAAAATATTTCGAATGTGTTTATGATACAGAACTCATGAAAAACGGGGGACATGTCAAAGGATACGCCATTAGGGATGAATTTGCTTTGGCAATCAACGATAAACTAACATTGATGGAAAGAGAAAGCGATGGTTTCTTTTTAGCTGTTGGAGACGGAAATCATTCTCTTGCAACTGCGAAGGCCTATTGGGAAAAGATCAAAGATAATCTTTCAGATCAAGAAAAAGAGGATCATCCAGCAAGATATGCAATGGTAGAATTGGTCAACCTTCATAGTCCTGCATTGATTTTCGAACCAATTCATCGTGTTTTGTTTAATATTGATTTTGAAGATCTATATGATTCATTTAAAGTATATTTACAACAAGAACATATGACATTCACTGATGGAGATGATATTGTTTTCATTGATGAAACACATGATATTCATATGAAGTTACGCAATACAAACAATCGTCTTCCAGTTGATATTTTACAAAGATTTTTAGATCAATATTTAGAAAATCATCCAGCAAGTGACATTGATTATGTTCATGGTCAAGATTCAGTAGAAAAGCTCGCTCATGTGAAAAATAACTGTGGTATTTTGCTTGGAGCGATTGATAAAAATACATTATTCCCAGCTATTGCCGCTGGTGGCGTTTTACCAAGAAAAACATTTTCTATGGGTGAAGCTTATGAAAAGCGTTATTATATCGAATGTCGTCAAATTATGAAATAAGGGCTTTAAAAAGCCTTTTTTTAATTATTTAAACTTTGATGAGCATAAAAGCTTTGATCATCTATCGCTTTAAAAACATAGCCTTTCTTTTGATAGTATTGAATAATAGCAGGTAATGCCTGCACTGTTGTATCCTTTGCATCTGTATCATGTGCCAACATGACAATATTATTATCATTTTTCACAGTCGCATTTTTAATTAATGTTTCTACAGAAACATGATTTCCAGTAGCATCTCCTGTTTCTCCATTCCAATCATAATATTGATATCCTTTTTCAATGACTTTTTGAGTAAGCAATGTCATAATTCCTTTATGATATTTTATAGATACTTTATTTGAGCTTCCTCCAGGAAATCTAATATATCTTGGCTTATAACCAATAATTTTTTCTACCATATTTTCTAATTTTGTAAGATCGCGAAAATAAGCATCCATAGAACTGTATATGATGTTGTACTCATGACAATAACTATGCAAGCCAATTGTATGACCTCGTTCATGTGCCTCGTTGATATACCCATTGTATTCTTTTCCATTCCCTGTCACAAAAAAAGTTGCTTTTGCATCATATCGATCTAAAATATCCAATATCTTTTTGGTATTGGCTGATGGTCCATCATCAAAAGTTAAATAAACAATCTTATCTTGTGACTGCTGGCTAGTTCCTATTTCTTTCATGACATGAATCTTGCGATAAAAAACACTCACATTTCCTGATTGATCTTGTGCCCTATATTCAACAATATACTCTCCTACTTGACTCGTATCTAACTGTGAACTATCTATTGTCACACGAGGATAAATACCACTATCATCACTGATTTCCATCCCCTTATTTAAATCTACCTCCGTATTCATTAAGACATTCAATTTCATTAATTCTTTTATTTTCGGTTTCGTTGTATCTACGACTTCTATAGTGAAAGGATAGTCTCGACCACGATAATTGAAAATAATTTCATAGACCCCTAATTTGGTTATATCTAATTTCCCACTTTGACACGTTACATCACTTTTTTTACCATTAACAACTTCTTTGATATATTTTTTATAATGAAATTCTGTATTGATTTCCATCTTAGCATGTTCAACCAAAAATAACATCTTCCTATTGTTTAGGTAATACACGCTGCCCATTATGATCGTTATTCCTATTAGACTCACTAGAATCAATCTTCTCATGTGTACACCCTTTTCTCATATTCATCACTATTATATGTATTCACATGACCATGATTTATATTCTCTTTTTTTATATTATTTACATAAACAGCATATAACAGTTGACATGTGTTATATACTGTTATATACTGTTTATAGATAGAGGTGAACAATATGCGCATAATTATCAATAACTCATCTATGATTCCTATTTATGAACAAATAGTTAATCAAATCAAAAAAATGATTACAAACAATGAATTGCACGCAAATGATGTACTTCCTTCTGTACGGACATTGTCCAAAGAATTAAAAATAAGTGCTTTAACAGTCAAGAAAGCATATGATTATCTTGAAAACGAAGGATTTACAAAAACAATCCACGGAAAAGGAACATATGTTTCTACAATTAATCAAAATGTTAAATTAGAAGAGATAAAAAAAGAAATTGAAATTCTTTTGGAAAAAGCCATTATAAAAGCGAGACAAAGTGGTATTGAGGAAGACGAAATCAAAGAAATGTTTGAATTTTTATTGGAGGAATGATGATGTTAGAAATAAAAAACGTACAAAAAAAATATGATCATTTTCAATTAAATTGTACTCTTAATATTCAAGAAGGAACAATTACTGGACTTATTGGTCAAAATGGAGCAGGTAAAACAACTTTATTTAAAGCAATTTTAGGATTGATCCATATAGATGGTGGAACAATACAGATTCCTCCTAAAGAAGAGATTGGGGTTGTTTTAGCCGATGCTGGTTTTAGTGATTATCTTACTATAGGTGAGATTATATCCATATTAGAAAACATGTATATGCATTTTGAAAAAGATTATTTTATTCAAAAGTGTGATGAATTCAATTTACCACGTGATAAAAAAATACTTGATTTTTCAACTGGTATGAAAGCAAAACTGAAAGTGCTTATCGCTTTGACCCATCATGCTCAATTACTTATTTTAGATGAACCAACATCTGGATTAGATGTCATCGCCAGAGATGATATTTTAAATATGATTAGAGAATTTATGGAAGAGAATCCTCATCATACTGTATTGATCAGTTCTCATATTTCATCTGATTTAGAAAGTTTATGTGATGATGTTTATATGATCAATGATGGTGCTATTGTATTACATGAAACGATTGATGATTTATTAAATCAATATGCTTTATTAAAATTAGATGATCAACAGTATCAAAACATAGATAAAGCGTATCTTTTAAAGATAAAAAAAGAAAACTATGGTTATTGTTGCTTAACCAATCAAAAACAGTTTTATCAGGATAATTATCCTGATATTGTGATTGATAAAAATAATATTGATGAATTATTCTTCATGATGATTAGAGGTGAATAAAATGAAAGGTTTATTGATAAAAGATATAGCCTATCTCAAACAAAATAAATCATTATATTTCTTTTTGATTATTTTTGGTTTAGGTTTTTCATTATTTTATGATAATTCTAACTTTATTCTAGGATATTGTAGTGTTTTTTCTGGTATTCTTGCGTTAGGAACAATTAATTATGATGATTATAATCATGGATTATCTTTCCTATTCACATTGCCACCAACGCGCAAAGATTATGTAAAAGAAAAGTATCTTTTAGCTTATGGTATCAGCGTTGTCTTAATAATCTTTGCAACGATATTATCAATCGCTACCGATTATCGTCTATTACACAATTTTCATTTTATCAGTCTTGATTGGCTTTTAGGTATTTTAGCTACGTTATTTTTCTCTTTTATGTTAATTGCTTTTTTAATACCTATTCAGATTAAATTTGGTTCTCAAAAAAGCCAATTGGCAATGATCATCGTTTTTGGAGGAATGGCTCTTGTCTTTATACTGCTATATTTATTAACACAAGTGACAGGTATAGACATTGAAAGTCTATTCAACCAAATCATCTCACTTTCACCATATCTGATCATGACTATGTTTATATTAATTGTTGCTTTGATCAATTATGTATCATATCGAATCAGTATAACAATGATGGAAAAGAAAGAATTTTAAAAACATTCAAAGTAGTGATTCATGTAAAATCACTACTTTTTCATGTCTTCATTTATGAAAGATATTCTTCTAAAGTGATTTGCTTATTATAGATTTCAGTAGCTGCTATTTTTCCAACATAGCGATAATGCCAAGGCTCATAATGAACATGTGTAATGTCCTGTTTCCCTTGAGGATAACGTAAAATAAAGCCATAACGCCAACTATTCTTCATCAACCACTGTTGTTCTTTTGTTTTTTCTTGATCTTGATCAAGTTGTTGATAATCTCCCGAAACAATATCAAGTGCTAGACCTGTCTGATGTTCACTACATCCTGGTTTAGCTACCCATTGACTCGCTAGTTTTTGAGCCATTGTTTGATGATATCCCTTTGATAGATAGTATTGGCACTTTTTTTCATATAATTCTTTTTGTCTTTGAAAAGAACGATAAGCTGAGCAGATCACTGGTTTGAGTCCTTTTTTGATCATCTCATCTAACATATGAAACAGATCATCATAAATCATTTCGTGTATTTGAAGATTTTTGCTTATTGTTTTTAAATGAATTTGTTGATCTTGATTGAGTGGATGAGAGTCATTCACTAGTAATATCTCCATTATTTTCACCACTTTTATTTTATGATATTCGTTAAAAAATATACATTTTGGCTTGTGAAGTCTTTTTTTTTGGGTATAATGTAACGCGTTAATAAAATAAACATTTTTGTAGTGACTTCAATGAGCACTAACAGTTTATCACTATTAACAAAATTTATAGAAACATCACATTCTTTAAGAAGTGATAGTGGAGGAAAAAATGAATAATAAAAAAACAAAAGACATTGCATTTATGTCACTATTTATCGCTATTGAGCTTTTATTGGTTATAGTTCCATTTTTAGGATTTATACCAATTGGCCCATTAAGAGCAACAACATTACATATTCCTGTTATTATCGCAGGAATTGTTATGGGAAAAGAAAAAGGAGCAGAGATTGGACTTGTATTTGGTTTGGCAAGTTTAGTCATGAATACTATATCGCCAACTATTACATCATTTGTCTTTTCACCATTTTTAAGTGGTTCATTGTTGAGTGGAGTTATTGCTATTGTCCCAAGAATGCTTATTGGTTATGTCGCAGGATTCGTTTATGAAAAATGGCATCAAAAAAATAATCTGCTCGTTATGAGCATTGCTTCATTTTTAGGAGCAATGACAAATACTATTCTTGTTTTAAGTGGTATTTATATTATATTTGGTTCACAATATGCCAAAGCTATTGGTCAAAGTTACCAACAATTATTTCCCTATTTAATCGGTATTGTTACAACAAATGGTATATTAGAAGCTGTTGTAGGAACGATTATTGCTGTTGCTGTATCTCAAATTTTAATCAAATTCGTGAAATAAAGTTTCTGTTATCAGAAACTTTTTTATTAAAAAAAAGGAACCTTAGTTCCTTTTAATTATTAACACTTTGATGTGGTGTAAATGAATTTTCATCAATTCCTTTAAATTGATATCCTCTTTGTTGATAATATTGAATAATACTTGGTAAAGCTTGTACAGTTGTTCCTTTTGCATCAGTATCATGACATAAAATATTGATATTATTAGCACTGCTTGATGTAGCATTTCTAATCAATTGGCTAACTGGTACATTATTTCCTAAAGCATCTGTACTATCGCCATTCCAGTCATAATACTGGTATCCTCTATTTTTCACTTCTTTTGTTAATTGTGTCATAATCCCTTTGCAATATCTTCTTGAAATTGTATTCGATGATCCACCTGGGAAACGTATGAAACGAGGAACAAAACCAATTTCTTTTTTGACCATTTGTCCTATTTTTGCAAGATCATCAAAATAAGCATCTACAGAACTATAAACTTGACTATAATCATGACAATATGTATGCAAAGCAATCGTATGTCCTTTTTGATGCGCTTCTTTTATCAAATAATTACATTTTTGATTTGTTCCAGTAACAAAGAAAGTTGCTTTCGCATTATATTGGTCCAAAATATCTAGTATCTTTTTTGTATTATTTGATGGTCCATCATCAAATGTAAGATAAACTATTTTTTCTTGAGATTGTCCTTTATCTTTTTGGATAAGTTTATCAACAACTTCTACTCTTTGCTTATAAGTATGTTTATTGTTTGATCGATCGCTCACTGTATATACAATTTGATAAGTACCTAATTTTGAAGTATCTACTTGACTATCATCGACTTTTATTGAAGGATTTGGATCTAAATTATCTTTAGCTGTTATATTTTTTAAATAATCTATTTTCTTATTTTTTTCTATCATCAAATCACCAACGCCTTCTAACACTGGTGCTTCTTTATCATCAATCAGTTGAATTGTTGTTTCCTTTTCTGTTTGATTATTTCCTTCATCTTCAACAACAACAGTGACTTTCAATTTCCCTGCTTTCTTTAAATCATAATCTTCTTTAAAGAATACTTTGGTTTTTGTTTCATCCTGTATATTTGTAACAAGTTCTTTTGCCTTTAATTTTCCTGCCGTATCAACTTCAACATTTTTTAATAATTCAAATCGTGGTGCTTTTGTATCAACAACTTCAATTTTATGTTCATACTTGTCATCTCCAATCTTATATACGATGACATAAGTTCCTAATTTTTTTATATTCACTTTTGAATCATCTATTTTGACTTCATTTTTGTCATGTCCTCTTACTTTTTCAACGAAAGATTTTGCATCATATTGATTGTTGATTTCAACTTTTTCTATATCATGTAAAAAAACAATCTTAGGTCTTGTCAAAATGTATAGAGAAGCTGTAATAATGAAAACAAGTACAATAAGTAACATATAGATTCTTTTTTTCAGTTTCACGAATATAATCCTCCCGATTTTTCACATATCTACTGCAATTCTCATTTTAACATTATATCTTAGATAATCAATGTTAATCATCTTAAATTATCTTAATATATCTTTATTTTTTACAAAGATAGACATATTTTATTCATCAAAAAAATAAT